>JBDTJV010000246.1:0-16058 GCA_039935675.1 Ginsengibacter sp.
AGAATTTACGGAAAATCCATTTAAATCCAAAAGCAGTAGCAATTCCCACAATGGCAGTTCCTATCCATAACACTGAAAAACCAAAATGCTCTGCCACAAAAGTTCCTATCAATGGTGAAAAAACAAAAGCGGAAGAAAATGAAAGTGCATTTAAACCCATGTAAGCGCCCTTTCGATCTATTGGTCCGCGTTTAACCGTGACCGTTGCCATAAATGGCATCGCTAAAATTTCTGACAGGCTAATTATAAACATTGCTAAAAATAAAACCCACATACCGGAAGGCAACAAGAGAATTAAAAATGAAATTGCGCCCAAAAATACACCTAACGTGATTACAGACGATGAGCGAAAATTTCTTTCTGCAACCTGCACTACCAGCATTTCCAAAAGAAACACCACCAATCCGTTGGATGCCAAAACCAAACCGATATTTCCTTCGCTGAGGTGATGAACCTCTCTATAAAAAAGAGGTAAAGTACTCAACAACTGAAAAAAGCAAGTGCTATACAAACAGCAAAACAAACTATAGATCAGGAAAGGCTTATCCTTCCACGGAGAAATACCGGCTTTTATTTTTTTTGCATCTTTTGAATCATGTAAAAGCTCCCTGTTTTTATTGACCGGAAGTTTTTTAAAATAAAAATAAAATAGTAATCCTGCTAACAAAGCCGTGATTCCATTGCCATAAAATAATAATTTAAAAGAGATGGCTGCTAATATTCCGCCTAATGCCGGCCCAATTGAAAATCCCAGGTTAACCGCCATTCTATTGAGGGAAAAAGACCGGGTAATATTTTCCGGTTTGGCATACACGCTTATTGAAACAGAGTTCGCCGGCCTGAATGTTTCGGTAATCGTGCTTAACACAAAAACTCCAATTGACAAACTCCATACATCTCTAAAGAGCGGTAATAAAAAGAAAATGGGCACTGACAAAAAAATACTGGATAATTGTACTTTAAAATGCCCCACTCTATCGGTAAGCCAACCTCCCAAAGTAGAACCAGCCATTGCTCCCAATCCAAAGCAACTCAATACTGCGCCGGTTTGTGATAATGTGAATTTAAGTTCAGCAACCATATAAACTCCAAGGAAAGGCAATACCATGGCACCAATTCTGTTGATCAACATTACTGCAGATAACATCCATGATGGCCGGGATAAACCCCGATATGAATCCAGGTAAAGCCGAACGTAGCGCTTCATTAAACAATAATATGCAAAATAATGCTCATGCAGTTAAACTCCGATAGAAAAGATTCTACCTAAATTTACTCTATGAAAATCCTCATTTACGGTGCGGGTGTAATTGGAAGTATTTATGCCGCTAAACTATTTGAAGCAAAAAATAATGTTACGCTTTTAGCGCGTGAAAAACGTTATAAAAGTTTACTACAAAACGGTGTAATCATCAGGGAACAATTAACCGGAAAAAAAATTACTGTCCAAATTCCTTTAATTCAACAATTAGCAACGAATGATTTTTATGATTTAATCATTGTAACGGTAAGGCTTGATCAGATTAAAAGCGTGATGGCGGATTTGAAAAATAATCGTGGGAATTCTTTTATAATGTTGATGCTGAATAACCCGGAAAATTTACAATTACTTGCTGAGGAATTGAAGCCAAAATATTTATTATTTGGTTTTCCAGGAGTAGGAGGAATAATGAAAAACGATGAAATTGATTTTGTCCACACTAAGCAACAGAAAACCACCATTGGAGATATCAATCAGGTAAAATCATCATCACTGAAAACCATAAAACCTCTTTTTGAAAACGCAGGATTCGAAACTACTATAAGTAATAATATAGACGCATGGCTTAAGACTCATGCCATTTTTATTTCGTGTATTTGTGCTGCTATTATAAAAGAAAACGGCGACAGCATTCAATTGGGGAAAAATAAAAAAAGCATACAGGCAATGATAAAAAGTATTAAAGAAGGATTTAAGGCGATGAAAAATTTGGGTATTCCTATAAAACCGTTTAATCTAAAAATGATTTTTTTAATTATGCCTGAATGGTTTTCTATAACATACTGGCAAAAAGCAATGCAAAGCGAAATGGGCACTTTGGCAATTTCGCCTCACGCCAATGCGGCTAAAAAAGAAATGCAACTGCTTGCAAAAAAAGTTTTGGAAATCGTTCATTCATCTTCTGTTGCCACGCCAGAATTAGATAAATTGCTGTCAGAATTTATCAATTTGCCGGGCCAATAAAAATAAGAATTGGTATTATTTGTTGGTTTACTATGTTTGTTTTCATTTAAAAAAAGTAGAATAGATAGAAAATGCCTTTAGCCAGTTATACCCTGATTATAATAGGATTATTTTATTTAGTACGATCATCTTCCTCTATAAAATCATCATCGAAGAAGCTCACTTTTCCACGTAAAATATTATCTGTGAAACAATATTTATTTTACCGAAGGCTTACCGGGATAATTGCTATTGTTTTGGCTATTTTGTTGTCAACGGTTTTGAGAAAATAAAGTTTTAATAAAAGTACTTACTTGAAAACTATTGAGAGTAGTAATTTTTTTAAATAAAATATTCTAAGGAAAGCCAGAGAAATGCTCAAATCTTTTCCTGCAATGGTCAAAACACAGCATACTTTAAAGAACGAAACATTGCGGAAAAAGAGTGATTAATTCTTTTCTACCTTCAATATTTTAAATGTTCCCGGTATCATTTCCGGACGAAAGGATTTTTTAGAAGCAGGTTCAAATAAAGCTGATGGCAAATAAACTTTGTGTGTCTTTTGGTCAACAGCAATCGTTCTTGCGCCCGGCTTAGTTACTACATTTCCGATTAAAATAAATTTATCGGCGGACTCCTCTTTAATAACTGTCAAGGTGCCCTCGCCATTTGAGGAGTAAGCAGTTTTTAATCCGTTATCAAATCCTGCCCCGTCAGCCCCGCCTCCGGTTGGGAAACTTACTATGACCTTGCCGTTATTAGCGTTCATCACAATCATAAGTTTGTTTTCGCAAGTGGCAAACAAACGCATGGTTTCCCTGTCTATAGCAAGGCCGGAGGCGCCGGTACCGGGTTTATTCGGCCACTGGTGTGTGATTTTAAAGGTAGTGGCATCTATTACATCCACCTCACCTTTTTCGGCATTGTTCACATAGATGTTTCCTTTACCATCACTTACAGCTGTTTCTGGCCAGCCGGTTAGTTGTATGGTGGCAACTACCGTATCAGCGGTTGGGTCAATCACAGTCATATTTTTACCCATACCGTTACACGTAATCACTTTGTTTGAAAAATCATCATAGAAAATGCCATCGGCAAATTTTCCGGTTGGTACGTATTTAAGTATTTTATTGGTAGCAAGGTCAAATACCAGTACTTTATTCAACGTTCCGTTACTAATATACCCTTTGCCCAAAGCATGCACGAGGGCAATGCCATGTACATCCTTTTCGGTTTTAATAACCCCCATTGAGTCGCCGGTAGTTTTGTTTAAAACATTCACCTGTGACCCGTGGGACACATACAATTTTTCAGAAGCGGAATCAACAGTCATGTAATCATAGCCACCACCACCATTAATAGCGAAAGTATTACTGATATGGTAAGCCGGTTTTTTTTGGGCGGAGGACATTCCTGCTGTTAAGATCATCATTGCCAGAAAATAATATTTTTTCATTCGATTATTTTAGTATTATTATTTGAAGATTTTTTAGAGGAGCACAAAAGCAATATTACAAATTAGTTGGGAGTGCTGGTAATATTAGAGGCCTAAAGGGAAAATGTTGAGACGAAAGCCACATGTGATTATCTATTTATCAATTCATTTATCCTTGCTCTTTCAATCAGATTTAAAATACAGTAAAGCAATAAATAGATGAGATTTTTATTTTGATGGAGATAAAAAAAAGAGAAGTTTAATGTCGTTGGCAGGAGCCCGGATTGGCTACATTAACTTTTAAAAGAAGCACCAACGTTGGCATAGTACCCATTCTTTTCCTGGCTGGATGAGGCAAGCTCGTGGGTAATCCCTTTAATGCGTTGTTGATGGCTATTTGTGTTGTATTGGTAAAATGGGTATTTCTTTATTTAATCTACAAAAAGAAAATATTCTTAAGGGTTTAATAGATGAGTTCAATTAATTTTGAAGCTCAAAAAAATATAAAATGATCCCTGTAAAAGCGTATGCAACGAAAGGCCCGGAAGAATTATTAGCGCCTTTTGAATTTGAAAGAAGAGAATTAAAAGAACACGATGTGTTGGTAGATATTTTATTTTCCGGCGTTTGCCATTCAGATATTCACCAGGCAAGAAATGAGTGGAATGATTCCATGTACCCGATGGTGCCAGGCCATGAAATAGTGGGAAAAGTCCTAAAAGTGGGAAGCGCCGTTTCCAAATTTAAAGAAGGTGATCTCGCTGGCGTGGGCGTAATGATAGATAGTTGCCGCAAATGCAATCCTTGTGAAAATCACCTTGAACAATATTGCGCAGAAGGAATGACCGGAACTTACAATGGCTATGAAAGAGATAATAAAACAGTAGCGCATGGCGGTTACAGCACTCAAATAGTTACAGACGAAAGATGGGTATACCACGTATCTGATAAGCTGGAATTATCCGGAGTAGCACCTTTGCTTTGCGCAGGTATCACTACTTATTCCCCACTTAAATTTGCTGATGTAAAACCGGGAGACAAAGTTGCGGTGGCAGGGCTTGGTGGCTTAGGCCACATGGCGGTAAAGTTTGCGGTGGCAATGGGCGCAGATGTTACCGTTCTCAGCACTTCTGCTTCAAAGGAAAAAGCCGCATTGGGCTTGGGCGCTCATCATTTTGTGTTGAGCACGAATAAGGCGGCAATGAAAAAACTTTACAGCCATTTTAATGTAATCCTTGATGCCATCAGCGCCGATCACGATTATGAAAAATTTCTCAATCTGCTGGATTTGAATGGAAAATTATTGATAGTTGGTTTACCAAAAGACAATCCGAAAGTAAATCCGTTTGCCCTTCTGAAAAACCGGAGGTCCATCATTGGTTCAATGATAGGCGGCACGAAAGAAACACAGGAAATGCTTGATTTCTGCGCTGAAAAAAATATCACTGCTGATGTGGAAGTTATCAAAATGCAGGATATCAACGAAGCGTTTGAGCGCATGATAAAAAATGATGTGAAATATCGTTTTGTGATTGATATGAGTAGTTTGAAGGATTAATCATTTTCTTTTAATCTAAAATAAAAATCCGTGTTATTTGTTGGTTTACTGTGCCTGATTTCATTACCAAAAGCATAATAGATAGAAAATGCCTTTAGCCAGTTATACCCTGATTATTATAGGTTTATTTTATTTAGTACGATCATCTGCCTCTATAAAATCATCACCGAAAAAGCTAACCTTTCCCCGAAAAATATTATCTGCGAAACAATATTTATTTTACCGAAGGCTTGCCGGGATAATAGCGATTCTGTTAGCGATCCTGTTGGCAACGGTTTTGAGAAAATAAAGTTTTCAATCCTGGAAATCTTAAAATCCTGTAAATTCTGGTTCAGGCAAAAAGTTATGATATTAAAATACAGTAAAGCAATAAATAGCCATGATTTATATTTTGATGGAGATTAAAAAAAATAGAACATCTGTATTGGCCAAATCCTAATTCTCTTGAATGTTTCCCCATGTTTTATAAAAATGATTGTTCCCTTGTGAGCTAAGTGTATAATAAAGCCGATAGCGGCCGCTTGGAACATTAGGCATTAAATCAATTACTCCGCTCGATGAAGAAAAGGAAGGGCATGAACAAACTGTTGCCTGAATTCTAATAGCTGATTTGTCAACTATTTTAAAATCTCCATCAACGATTACATATTTTAAAACTACCTGTCCGGAAAATCGAGGTGAAAAACTTAAAAATAGTTGCGTTGTTTGGTTAAATGGGTTTGGGAATGCGTAGTTATGGCTAATAGGCTTTTCCTCCAAAACAGAATCTGGCATCGTTGTGCCTGTCAGGCTTACTGTGTCAAGAGAGCTAAATAAGCTTAATTCCTGAGTTGAAAATGTTTTATTTTCCCATTGCCCGTCGGTCAATCCTGAAATTAATGTGCCGAAATTGTCAACCTTCCATTGCTTTGATACATCAATTGTATTATCGCTGCTTTTGTTACAAGCTGTTGCAAGAAATGACACAATAATAAATAACTTAAACAACTTAATTTTCATAATGATAGTTTTATCAGGTGGTGGCGCCCTAAGTTTACGAATTGGATGGCTGGCATTCAATGAATTTTCAGATGAAACAAAAATACAGTAAACGAACAAATAGTTGAGATTTCTATGTTTAAAATCTCTCTCTTTGTATCACAGATAGTCGTAGTAAAGCTAAAATCTAAAAGCGTCGCTGTTCTTGAGTTTGCGAATCAGGAAGGATAAAACTCAAACGATCATGTTTCTTCAAAAAAATTATTTTGCATTGATTTCCTTATCCAGATAAATTATTTGTAGTTTTTTATTTTCGCAGGTATTTAATATATCTAAAAAAGAATTTTTTGTAGAAATATTTTTTGCAAGTAATCCTGTCGAATTTAAAATAATGATTTTTATTTTTTCTTCGTGTATCCAATCCAGGTCAGAAAGTACTTCTTCCAGTGCATCGAGATTGTTACCAAAATAACCTGGCAGTGAAAGTTGTTGCTTCAAAGTAGTATAGCATTTGTCAATAGAATCGCAAAGATTGCCATCTATAAAAACATAACGGATATTATTCTCAGCAAAATAAGAGGAAGAAATTTGTTTGGAATTGTGCATAGTTATTTAATTTCTTTGAAAGATTGATAATGGTCGTCAGTGTACCAGGCTCTCCCATCGCTACCTGTAAGAATACGTTCGGTTCCACGGTTTTGCCCCTGTATTTTCGGGTTCACATCCCATTCCTGGTAGGTAATCGGATTTCCGTTACCATCTTCCTGGGGAACTATTTTTTCCCTGTTGGTAAACACCCGCCCGCCCTCGTAGCCATCCATAGCCTGGTGATTCGCACGGATGTATTTTAGCACCTCATAAACCTTTTGAGGGATTTCTGTATTATTATGATCCGGTGAATTATTTATTCCTGCATTATCATTTTGTGAAGGCGAGCTAGTTGCGGGAGAAGTAGATGTGACATTAGTACCCGGCGCTTGTTGGGTTCCAAAAAATTGTTTACCAATCAGCAGGCCGATGATCAAACCAATTATAATTCCCAAAAATAGCTGGGTGTAATTTCTTTGCATTTCCCAAAGATAATATTACGGGCAAATATGTTGAGAAAATAAAAAAGTAAGGTGCAAATAGGATCTAAATAGAGATATGAATTAAATCCCTGCCTGAACTATAACTGAGTATTACAAAAGATGAGAACATACTGGCCAGCAAGTATAGAAGCAAGCCACATGTTCGCCGGAGTTTATTGACAGTTTACAAAACGTTCATTTGTAGAAATCGTGAAACCCCCTGTTGGTGAGATTTGGTCTTGAAAGTGAAAGTTTTTAATCGTCTTGTTTGAGGGAATACATTTTAGTGCATACAATTCACCACACATGCCAATTTTATGATTGCTTGTTGTCGTTGCCTGGATTTTATAATAATATTTATTAAAATTACTTGGGTTGGGAGCAGAAGCCCATCCTTGTCCTACTTCTTTAGCTTCAAAAACAATGTTATTAGTTTCGTCGTAAATGATAAAATCGATTGTCGAAATATTTGCTGTTATTGGTATACTATAATCATTTAAACCGTCACCATTAGGTGTAAATGCATTGGGCATATATATTTTTGCAGTATCATTCGTGCCGAGAGTGTCAGTGATTAAATTGTCGCAATTTATATGATTTATTAAATTGTGAGATTTATTACAACTTGTGAGGAATATAGAAGTAGCAAAAATTAATAATAAGGTCAATTTTTTCATATGATTAAGTTTGCTTTAATGGTGTGTCATGAGTCATCCCCTATTCTTCATAAAGTAATAAACAATATTCTAACGATAACCGGAGGTTAACCAATCGGCCGTATCTGCAATTGAATACCCGCAGCCGATAAGGTATTTTTAATATCAATCATCGCCGAAGTACGCACATTACCGGCGCTTGCCAGGTCAGGTACCCACAATAGTATTCTTATATTGATTGCATAATCTGAAAAATCCTGGACAATAATTACGGGCTCGGGTGTTTGTAAAATATTTGTATTCTCTTTCAGTTTTTCATCAATTAAATTTCGCGCTACATCCAAATTGGTGCTGTAAGGTACACCAATGGTAAATTCTACCCGTTTGCTGCGGCCTTGCATCGTCCAGTTTATAAGATGCTGCGAAAGCAAGTCGCCGTTGGGTATTATAATATCAGCACCTTCCGAATTATGTATTTTACTGGCGCGTACACCAATCTCTTTCACGGTACCAGTTTTGCCCCCGATTTCTATCTGGTCGCCTACCTGTATAGGCCGTTCGAAAGCGATGATCACTCCTGAGACTAAATTATTGACTATTGTTTGTAAACCAAAACCAATACCTACTCCAAGCGCACCAATCATTATGGAAACCCTGTCTAATGGAATACCTGCTGCAGCTACTGCTATTAAAAACCCAACCGTCCAAATAGCCAATCTGATCAATAAGATTACTGAATTTAAACTGCTGCGCTTTCCGGTAACCACTGATTTTTCATAACCAAAGAAAAACCTTATAAATCTTGATACCATTGCGGAAATCCAAATAATTAAAATGAAGATCGCCACACTGGCATAATCAAATTTATAACTCCCGATGCTTCTGGGTTGATTGAAAAACGCGGAAGTAATTTTCAACATCCAATCATAAAGAGTAAGGTCACGGATAAATGCGATAACCCAAACCAATGACGCTAAAACCCATAAATACCGCCGGATCCTGGATTGCAATTCTTTGAAATTAATAAACGCCGAAAACCGGCTACCGCTGTAGGCTTCTGTTTGCAGGTAAATCTGTTCTAACACTATCGTACAAAATACTTTTAAGGTAATTCCCAACATTAAGCATTGTATGGCACTTACCCCGAAAATTTTCGCAAGGGATAAACGGCCTGTTAAATTAAAAGCAATAGACAATACTACTTGTACCAATGTAAAAATTACTATAACTTTTGTTGCCGGCGATTCTTCGATTTTAGTAAAAATTTTATTTTTGCTAAAAATAATTTTCAGGCAAACAAAGGCCAACAAAACGCCA
Organism: Ginsengibacter sp.; assembly: GCA_039935675.1. Taxonomy (GTDB): domain Bacteria; phylum Bacteroidota; class Bacteroidia; order Chitinophagales; family Chitinophagaceae; genus Ginsengibacter. Next base: position 9,218 of record JBDTJV010000246.1, read on the forward strand.
GCTATTAATAACCACCAACGCTCGCCAAATGCAGTATTGAGCAATATATCATCTATGGCGTAAAAGGCCCACAACAGGCTTAACAGCGACCATAATATTTTAGATTGCCTCGTTAAAAATGGGAAAATTAAAAAGCAAAGTGAGGCCAAACGAAGCAACTCAAAGACATGCAGGAAAGGCATAGTTGGGTTTGGAAAGAACAATGGGGCGTACGTAAAAAAAGCCATCAGGTTACTTACAAATACACTTCTTTTCAAAAAATTCATCTGTCCGAAAACACTATCTGCATCTTCGGTTTTCTTTACCCGTCGTATATTTGACCGGCACCACAATTGTATAAAAAAGAACAATAATAACCCTGCTATAAGGAAACTGGATTTGCCTGAAGTATAAATAGCAACAATCTTATAGGAAGTTTGCAAACCTTTGCCAATAGCCTGTTCAAATGAAAGTGGATATTGATTCTCTTTAGCATTCAATAAAGGCGATTCCTCCTGAGACCACATATTGATCTTTTTCGATATAGTCAGATAAACCATATCGGACACGATATCGTTTGCCTGAAATAAACTAACAGAAACGCGGCTGCGCAGTAAATTCACTTTCGCCAGGGTCAATTTTTGCAAGGTATCTAAATCTCTGCCCTCGCTAATTACGTCATGTATCTGATCATTAAGAACGGAATCGGATACCAATTGGTTAAGTGCCGAGTCGCTGAGTATTTTTCTTACAATCTCCCCGCTGTTTGTTAACTGGACGCTGTAATCCGTGAGAGTGGCTTTATAATCACTTAATTTTTTTGATGTTTCTCCCAATAATATGGTGGCACTGTTCAGTCCACGGAGGTTCATATTCTGCCCTAGTTGCTCAAACCTCAATTTAAACCCATCTAATCTTTTTTCAATATCCGGTAAAGCATTTCGAATAGGTGTCAAATCAAAGTTTCGGCTGAGCAGAAAATTATTACGGTCTATCTTATATGTATATGACTCTACCTTATTTACGAGATCAGGTATCAGCGTGTCATTCAACGTCCGGATTTCTTTAGTATGAGGCCGTTCAAAAGGGTGAAACTCGCGAACTTCATGTTTCTTTTTTTGTGCGAAGACGGCGCAAGAGATGAATAAGAGTATAACTATACTCAAAAAAATCTGCAGGATTTTTTTACAAAAATTCGTTAAGAACATATAGCTAATCTTGTTTTTTACGACCAGTATGTTTACAATATTTCTTAGATGTATTATTCATTTTTAATTTTAATTTTTAAATAATATTTTCCTCCGCATTACTCAAATATCCCTGTTATTTCAAGGAATTAATCCTATTCTTCCTCTGTCGAAGGTTCTTTTTTATTTCTTCATAATGGAAGAACCAAACCTTATAGCGGTAGCCTATTTATTTGAATTGTAGAACATTTCGGGAAAATTTGAAGGTCAAAAGTAATACTTCCCATTAACCATTTATAGACTATTTAATATTTCTGGTGAATGTGTACTGCCTGGTATTGTCAATCAACAAAAACATGCCTTACTAATCTTTCTATCGAAAAAACTATCCCGGTTTGTATGAGAAACATAATTCATAAAAAAGATTGCTACATATCCAATAAATATATAAGATCTCCCCTTCCTGATAAAATGAAAATCCGGTATTATTGTTCGTTTACTGTTCTTTTTAAAATTGTGCAAAACAACTATCAATAATGTAGTAAAGCAACGATCTTTTTGGTTATATATATGGTAAAACACCAATCTTTTCATTTTCTCTTTTCCAATTATCTTTGCCGCCTTATGGCAAATGAAACGAATAATTTTAGTGCGATCATCGCCCATTGCAAGGAATACGGCTACATTTTTCCATCCAGCGAAATTTATGATGGCTTAAGTGCAGTATATGATTACGGCCAAAACGGCGCACAATTAAAAAAGAATATCCGCGACTATTGGTGGAAAAGTATGACCCAGGTTCATGAAAATATTGTCGGCATTGATGCGGCCATTTTCATGCATCCACTTACCTGGAAAGCTAGCGGACACATTGATAATTTCAGCGATCCGATGGTCGACAATAAAGACAGCAAAAAACGCTATCGTGTGGATCACCTGATCGAATCTTTTGCAGAAGAAAAAGCAAATGCAGGAGAAAAAGAACTGGCTGAAAAAATTATTTCCAGCATGGAAAAGTTTTTAGCGGTTGACGATTATTCAAGCCTGAAAACGCTGATTGAAGAAAATAATATGAAATGCTCAGTCAGCGGCACCTGCAACTGGACTGATGTGCGCCAGTTCAACCTAATGTTTGATACAAAATTGGGAAGTATTTCCGGCGAAGCAGATACCATTTATTTAAGGCCCGAGACTGCCCAGGGAATTTTTGTGAATTTTCTAAATGTGCAGAAAACAGGAAGAATGAAAATTCCTTTCGGAATTGCACAAACCGGAAAGGCGTTCAGGAATGAAATTGTAGCCCGCCAGTTTATTTTTAGGATGCGTGAATTTGAGCAAATGGAAATGCAGTTTTTTGTGCGCCCGGGATCTGAAATGGAATGGTACAATTACTGGAAAAGCGAAAGATTGAAATGGCATCAAAACCTTGGCATTCCTGCAGAAAAACTTCGCTATCATGATCATGTAAAACTAGCTCATTATGCAAATGCGGCGGTGGATATTGAATATGAATTCCCTTTTGGATTCAAAGAACTGGAAGGCATTCATTCCCGTACCGATTTTGATTTGAAACAACACCAGGAATTGAGCAAAAAGAAATTGCAATATTTTGATAACGATTTAAAGGAAGATGGAAAACCTTATGGAAATTATATTCCTTATGTGGTGGAAACCTCTGTTGGCTTAGATCGCTTATTCCTCACTATTATCAGCATGTCGTATGCAGAGGAAAAATGGACGAAAGAAGATGGAAGTGAAGACAGTCGTGTGGTTTTGAGGATTCCGGCAAAAATTGCTCCGTACAAATTAGCCATTCTTCCTTTGGTAAAAAAAGATGGTTTACCGGAAATTGCAAAAGAATTATTGAATGATTGCAAACAAAGTTTTTATACTTTTTATGAGGAAAAAGACAGTATTGGCAAGCGTTACCGGAGAATGGACGCTATTGGAACACCCTTTTGTGTAACCATTGACCACCAGACAAAAGAAGATAATACGGTTACTATTAGGTACAGAGATACCATGACCCAGGAAAGGATTGCCTTGGCAGATGTGAAAAAAATAGTGATTCAAAAAATAACTGAATAAGTCAATTTTCTAAACGATCATTGCCCGTTTCTGCGTTGAATGATGAATGCAAAAAGATTGGAAAGAAAAACTCCGATCGCAGCTCCAATCACCAGCAAAGTAACGATATGAATTGCACGAATACAATCTGAATCTGACAATTCCAGGAAATTAAAAACAGAAATAAGGATCACAAAAAATGAGATCGCCATTCCCCTTATGTGACTTCTTCTCATAGTATTGGTTTTTTGGTTGAATGATGAATTGGCTTTATAGTAAATGAACAAATATGGCGGTTTTTTAATTTCGATTTTGGTAGAACGCTTTTATCCATACGATTCCAAATGGATGGATTTCCTTTCATATCCCAAATCAACGATTTTTTTGCGCGCATCATCTAACATAAATTTCCAGCCGCATAAATAAAATTCGACGGGCTTTAAATCATTGATACTTTCACAGGCTGCATTATTTTTTTTGCAAATTTCTTCATATAAATTATGCACATAACCTGTGTGACCATCCCAGGTTTCGCGGCTTAGGGTTGGCATAAAATAAAAATTGTCCAACACTGTTTCCAGGCATTTCATTTCATCAAAATAAAGCAGGTCCTTTTGTGTGCGACATCCATAAATTAAATATAAATTCTTATGAAAAACCTTGTGCAATTTGATGTAGTTAAGCATGCTTCTGAATGGCGCAATTCCTGTACCGGTACAAATAAAAAAAATATCTTTCTCAATATTTTCCGGTAAGGTAAAAACGCCAAGCGCTCCACGAAACAAAAGCTCAGATCCGATCTTAATTTCATTAAATAAATAAGTAGTACCTGCCCCTCCTTCCAATAATACGATCAGCAATTCGTAAACATTGGAGCCATCCGGCCAGCTCGCAATAGAATAGCTGCGCCATCTTTTATTTTTTTGTTCATGTATCGGGAGGTCAAGCGTCACAAATTGCCCGGCCTTGAAATCGAAAGAATCCAACTCATTTACCTGTATAAAAAACCTCCTGGTATTATAAGTTTCGTCTACGATGCGTATAACTGTTCCGGTGCGCCAGGGTTCTGATGCCATGGATATAATTTGGCAGTAAAATACAAATGTTATCTGGAATGATAAATTAAATTATATCCGTTGCACTTTGTAACCTTTCTTGCGTAAACTTTTAAGGTTAAAAACGCAACATTAATCCTGCAGAAGGAACGACAACAGTTTTTGTAAAATCTTTACCATATTCAAAATTACAATTGATGATAACAGCCACTGCGGCTACATTAAAATTAAAACCAACTGTGGTGGAATTGTATTGTAAAGAAGTGATGCCGGGTTTGATGCCATCGGTACTTGCAAGGGTTTGTTTATTAAAAACCTGTTGCCCCACACCGGTACTGATCCTGAAAACTTCTCCTATCAATAATCCTGCTTCTAACTGGTAAAAATTGTTGGAAGAATTCTGATTCAGTGCTGTGGTTACAAAACCCTGATCGTCTAGAATATGACCAAGAGTTGAGGCGTTGTTCATTCCAAATGATCCAAAACCTGCTATCATAGTCCGATGGCCACTTTTATCCCGGGCAATCGTTAAACCCAACATCCCATTTGCCTGCCAGTTTAAACGATCATTATCATACTTGCCAAAGTTTTCGTCGCCAGGTCCGTAATAGTAATTGGCGGCGGCTCCGATTGAAACAGCAATGCCGCTATTCCTGTCCTGTGCTTTTACAGAATAGAATGAAATTAATGCCGCTGTGGTTAAAACAAGGATCTTTTTCATAATAAATTTATTTAGTGTTTTTCATTATTTACCGAAATAGATAAACCAAATTTGATGACCGATAAACCAACTCCCGCATCTAAAAAAAGTTGTAGTTGGTTATTTAAATAATATTCCCCACCAGCTCTTGCAGTTATTCCCAATCCTGTAGCCCGGGAACCGGATTTTACAAGAATTACCTGCGTATTATCATTGGTAAAACTTATTTTATTTTCTGAAATAATATTTGAGCTGGTAATGCCTAATCCTCCCAGGATATAAGGTTGAAGCCGGGAAGAACTCGTACTAAGAAAATAACGACCGTAAACGTAAAGACCAAAAATGTTTTCTTTGAGACTGGTATTATTGTTTGTACTGTCGTAACTACTGAATTGCTGATTGGAAAATTTATGAGTTCCAAAACCCAATTCAATGCCGAGCTGTATGTTTTTTTGATAAAGCACTTCATACGAAAAGGATAGTACCGGAAAAGAGGAAGAAGAAGAGTAAGTTTTCACATCCTGCACTTTGGAAAAACTTCTTAAAAATCCCAAACCTACTGTTACATTCGAATTATCAAAAAGGTTTTTATTTTTATAGTTAATATATCGGGGTGCGTCCGGGTATTGCGAATTCACTACAGGAGCATTTCCAGCCATTCCATTTATATAATCCTTTACCTGGTTACGATAACTGATCACATAAACTTCGTTTCTTGGAACTGAATAAATCGGTCCGTCCGGTATATCAGTGCGTTGATACGTGATAAAAAAAGGCCCGACTTCCTTTACTAATCCGTAGACAATATCTCCATTCAGTTTTACAATTACGTCAAACCCGGCATTTTGCGGAATCGGTCCTGGAATCATCACCCTTTGTGAATCTGATTGAGCATTTGCCTTAATTGAAAAAAAGAAAGTAAGAAAAAAAGCTATTAATAAAGTTGCGGTTAAGCCTGTTATTATTCTTCTCATAAAATTTAGTATTTAAGATCCGTTAAAGATCCACTCATAATATTTAATTTTTGGGTTGAGTCTCTCGAATTGCAAAGCACCATTTGGAAAGCACCCGTGATAATCCTCTCGTCAGGCTTTTGTTTTTGAATTTGAAAAACGGCAGTACTCAAATTGTCGTTGCATAGATTGTAAACTGATAGATCGTTATTATTTGTCAAATTGTATAATTGTACCTGGGCCAAACCTCTTTGTGAATTATAAGCAGGTGTGTAAATTCCAATCAGTTGACTGCTATCAGAAAGATCAAAAGTGATCACCAACTGGTAAGTTCTCCCCGAATCATCTTTGCCAGTGCCTTGTAAAGAATATCGGTCATATAACTGCGCAGGCTGCGTGGTGTTTTGCGGATAAACAACAACTTTAGAAAGGTTTGTAATAGTATAATTAGCAGCAAGCCATTGATTGTTCGGACTAAATGAAAATGTTAGCTTGGGATTACGGATAATCTGAATCGTTGTCTGGTCATTAGAGCATCCTATCAGAAAAATAAAAGACAAAATAAGTAGTGGTAGAAATTTTTTCATTCTTAAAGGTAAAGATCAGTGAATAATAAAAGAAACAACAATTATACCGCAGGCAATAATTCCACCTTTTTTTACGGGATAACTACAAATGAAGTTAGAAACAATTTTTTGTTAGCAGGCTTTTAATTATGAGTGAAATTAAAAAGGCAAATTATTACACAATTTAGCCACAAACCGCCCCACCGGGAAAATTAACGTGTATTTTAAATCCCAATATTTACCTTTGCAAATTATAGAAAAAGTAGTTGGATGAATTTGGATGTGTTGATGAATAGTTATTCAAATGATTCCCGCATTTTTACGATTGCGGATA
>JBDTJV010000247.1:0-17917 GCA_039935675.1 Ginsengibacter sp.
CGTTTATCTTTCCATTCAACTGATCGATCATGCCGCGGGCTTTTGAAAGCTCTGAAGCAGTAGCATTCTTTTTGTTTAAAATACTGCGGATTTCAGATTTCATTTTTGAGATCTCAGAATTACTTGCGGTAAGCTTTCCATTCATATCAGTATTTACTGTTTGCATAGAATCAAGCCTGGCCAACGAAGCGTCAAAGCTAGACTGGATGCTACTTTTTTCAGTAGTTACCTTTGCAACTTCTTGCTGCTGAGCTTCTATTTTTTGACCTGAATTACTATGGTCAAATATAAAAAATCCGGCAAGTAAAATTAGCCCGGCAACTAATAGTCCAATGAGCAGGTTTTTAGGGTCGCGTTTTTTCCCAGTTGCAGCCTGGGTTGCAGGCTGTTCAGTATATTCGTTCATGTTTTTGTTTTTTGATTATTAAAAGATCGTTAATGGAGAATTGTGCTATAAAAATTTAATATTTTTATTTTGTTATAGGTATAAAATCTAAAACCATGCCACTCTTATTTTAGTCCTTTAAATTTTAAATTTTGTAGCATGAATAAAATATTTGCAAAGTCGTTTTACACTTAACAACAGATACAAATTTTCCTGTTTGTTAAAAGTTTTAAAAAATAGAATTGGAAAAATTCTGAATCCAAAAAAATTAAAAAAAATTCCGGAAAATTCATTTTCGTTTGATACTCTATATTTTTTCTTTTACTTTTAATTTTAATTTAAATCCAAAACAATGTCGACAAATACACATGTTTCTAAAGTTTACACAGCCGTTCTTTCTGTTATTATTTTATTACCACCGATAATCTTCTATTTCATGTATGCTTCAATAGGATGGCGATATAGTGATATAGGCCAGGTTGATAAAGTAGATACGTTTACAGGTTATTTTCCCGAATTTTTAAGAAATATAAATGTTATCCATGCAATATCAATCGTATGTTGCCTTTTGGCTATTATTCTTGCAGCCCGGAGTTTTAGAAAGCGTTCGTTATCACTGAGGATTATAACGCTTATTGTAGTTTTGGTGGCAATTATGATTTTATTTTTTGATTTTTCTCAAATGATTTAAAAATCATTACCACATTGAGTTTTATTTATAATCATATTGAATAGTGCCTAGCAGTGTTTTTTCTTTTGAAAAACATTTTTGTATTTCGGGTAACTTTTTATCGTCATAGGAATATCTCCAGATAAAATAATTTCTACCTGTTTCATCCACAGAGATCATTTGTTTTGGCTCATTATCTGCGGCATACTCAAACATATAATCGGGCAAGAGTCTTTTAGCAATTACATTATAATGTACTACATCCGTTAATCGGTTCTTATCATCATAATAATAATAATACTTTTTATCGTCACTATTTCCAGCAGGATCTTCTTCAATGACATTACCTTTTTGATCTGCCAAAAAATTGATGGTAGAAACTAACACATTGTTTTTCATCCTGATCATTTTCACCGGTAAATTATCCTTGTTAAAATATTGATGGGTTTCAACTATACCCGAAGAATCGCCATCTGCAACGGTCTCGGTTCGAATAAGTATAATATTTCTATTACTATCGTACGTAAATTCAATATTATTAGTTGTATTGGGAGTAGTAGTTTTGGTTTTGACCACATCTCCATTGCTATTATAATCTGTTACTAAAAGTGATTGGCCCGTTATATTTGAATTCGTCATCAACTGCGACTGGCTGAAATTTTTGTTAATCCTTTTTTCACAAAAAAAACCATCACTAGGCTGATCGTGCTCGTCAAAACTGGATATTTTCACGTTCCTGAAACCTGCGTTTTTTAAAACAGAAAATTCAATGTTTTGTTTATAAGTACTCATCAAATCTTTATAATAATATTGTGCCTTTGCAGAGGAAAAAGAAAAAATAACAATGAATAGAAAACTCGAAAGAACAGGAATAATGGATTTCCTCATTTTTAATAAAATAAGTTTGCTTAAGTATGAAATTTACGCTAATGCAAAATAATTCATTAATCTATATTGCAATTTTTGTTTATTATTTTTAACCTGAAATTATAAAAGAATAAATAATTTTCATGTCTCAATCTATAAAGCTGTGGAATTTTCTTACAGGTACAGTAGGTGAAAAAATGCACTGCAATATTTCTTGTTTATATTTTGGGACTTTCTTTTTGATCTTGTTTGTGTTTGTACCTTTTGCTTTTATTTCTGTTTTTCAAATTTAAAAAATTAAACAATGAATCAGGATATTGATATCAATGCACTTGTAAGAATAATGGACGAACTACGCGTAAAGTGTCCATGGGATAAGAAACAAAATATTCACACTTTACGGCAACAAACTATAGAAGAAACATACGAACTTGCAGATGCAATAACGGACGAAAACTGGATTGGCATCAAAGAAGAACTTGGCGATTTGTTGTTGCATATCGTTTTTTATTCAAAGCTTGCCAATGAAGAAAATAAATTTTCCCTTCAAGAAGTAATTGATGCTGTTTGTGAAAAACTTATCAAAAGACATCCACATATTTATGGAGATGTCATTGTTGGCAATGAAGAAGACGTTAAGAGAAATTGGGAACAAATTAAGCTGGCTGAAGGTAAAAAATCTGTATTAAGCGGCGTACCTAAATCGCTGCCAGCAATGGTGAAAGCCATGCGCATTCAGGAAAAGGCTAAACAGGTTGGTTTCGAATGGGCTACCAAAGAGGAAGTTTGGGAAAAAGTAGAAGAAGAAAAGCTTGAATTGCTGGAGGCCGTAGAAGCAGGAGAGCAAAAACATATAGAAGAAGAAGCGGGCGATTTGTTTTTTTCAGTGATAAACTATGTAAGGTTTTTAAATGTGGATGCCGAAAATGCGCTTGAACTTACCAATAAAAAATTTATCAAAAGATTTATCCTCATGGAAGAAGCAGTTCAAAAAAAAGGAATGAGCCTTGATAAAATGACACTCACGGAAATGAACTCTGTATGGGAAGAGATTAAAAAAGGATTAAGTTGAAAAGTAATATCATAACAAAAGATAGTTTTATAAAGAGGAATTCCTTTTTGCTGATAACTGCAGCATGGTTATTCACATTTTCATTTATCATTAATAATTACTGGAGTGGCAGCTCCACGTCGAATGCTGCTGAGAAGGCCATTCAAAAAGATATCAATAAGAAACTGAAGAATATTAATTCCTTTTACACTGACACATCAATTGTCAATAAAATATTAAAAGGAAAATATGATGAAAAGCAGCTTAACAACCAGGTAGACAAAAAATATTTTATCTTTTTTTATAAAATAGTAAATGGCGATCAGACATTTCCGATCTTTTGGAATACCCAGGTAATAGAGCCTGACTCAGAGACTCTTGATCTTACCGATGGTATCACTTTTCAAAAATTAACCAACGGCTGGTATGTTGTCAATAAAAAAACCTATGAATCTTCTCCTGGATCGTTTTATAAAATGATTTTCCTCATCCCGGTAAAATGGAATTATTATATACAAAATCAATACCTGCACAATTCTTTTGTTGCCGAAAATAATATAGCAAAGACTTACAAAATCAGTCTTTTGCCAACTAACCATATCATTAAAGCCCCGGATGGGAAACCGCTGTTTTATCTTCACCAGGTTTCCAATCCCCAGCCACAGGATAGTATTCTTGCTATCTGGCTCAGAATTGTGGCAACATTAATCATCCTTTTTTTTATAGGAAGGTTCGCCACTTATTATGCACAAAAAAAAGGATTCTGGCATGGCCTGACAATGCTGGTTTTGCCACTAATAATTCTCAGATCGATTACATATTTATTTCCTGTTCCACTAGATTTTAAAAATTTTGAATTATTTGACACTGCGATTTATAGTGGAAATTTTTTATTGCATTCGCTTGGCGATCTTATGATCAATTCTATCCTTTTTATATGGGTCATTCTATTTGTCAGATCAAGATATCGTTATGATTATTCTAAAATTAAATTTAAAAGAGCTTTTTATAAATATGCTACGATTGTTATACTCTGCATTTTTATGATCCTTATTACATGGCTTGGTAGTTTTATTATTCAAAGTCTGGTTTCTGACTCACAAATCTCTTTTGATGTAATTAATTTTTTCACACTCAACCTTTACAGCGTAATTGGGTTCCTCGTTTTAAGTTGCGTGGCAACGGGGTACTTTTTTCTTTTTTCAATTTTAATGCAGCCTCTTAATGTTTTCATTGGACCTAAAAAACATTTGTTGTATTTAATAATTACCATTTCAGGTTTATTTATTTTGACGTTTTACGTTCATTCCCCACATCTCCGTTTCCGCCTTCTGGTGCTGGTCTGGCTTTTGTTATTTGTGGCTTTGCTAAATTCTAAGATCTTTTTATTTCATGCATACAATTTGGTTTCGTCCAAATTTGTATTCTGGGTTTTCTTTTTTTCCGTTTCAATTACAACGATCATTGTATTTCAAAATCAGAAAAAAGAACTTGAGGAAAGAAAACATTTTGCAGAAAACCTGGCCAACAAAGCGGATCCGTCGGGCCCAGTAATTGTAAATATCATTTTAAAAGATTTCAGAAACGATTACCTATCTAATATTTTTTACCGTTTCAAAAATGCAAAAGAAAACAAGTTCTTAAAAGACAGCCTGATTAATGAAAATTTTTCCGGTTACCTGGATAAATATGATACAAGGATCTACACCTTTAATGCAGCTGAAATGCCTTTGTATAACGAGGATTCTACCACTTATAATGCTCTTAATGCCATCATAGAAACACAAGGAAAGCCAACGGATATCCCCGATCTCTTTTACTATGATATTTCTTACGACCGCTTTAATTACATCAGCCGAAAACAAATTACCGATACAAATGGCTACCGCCTCGGGTATATTTTTATCATTTCAAAGCCAAAAAAATATAAAAGCGACGCACTATACCCCGAACTTTTTTCAAAAGGAAACATTAATTCCATCGAAAGTTCAGCAGTATACGCGTTTGCAGTGTATAACAATAATAGGCTCAGCAGCAGTTACAATGATTATCCTTTTACGACCAGCATTGACAATAATGATTTTACCTATAACGAATTTCGTCTTGTAAATAAAAATGGCTACGAAGAATTATGGTATAAGGCTAATGCAGATAAAGTGATCGTAATAGCCCGCCAGAACAGGTTTTTAGTGGAATCCGTCACCTTGTTTGCTTATTTGTTTTGCTCCTTTTTATTGATTACCGTATTCTTCAATCTCGCCCATCATTTTATTACTGAAAAGAAAATAAAGCCTAATTATAAATCCCTATTCGAATTAAATATCCGCAACCAGGTTCATGGAACGATTATCCTTATAAGTGTTTTTTCATTCATCGTAATTGGTATCACTACGATACTTTTTTTTATCAGCCGTTATCACAGCAATAACCGTGAAAAATTAAGCAGAACAATTCATGTAATGGAAAATGAACTCAGAAGTTCGATCGATTCAATGCAGGTAGACTACTCATATTTTTTAAATTTCGACAGCTTATCTCCTGATAAAATGGAAGAAGTTGTCAATACAATTTCAAATATTCATTCTGCAGATCTCAACCTTTATGATCTGTATGGTAATCTCAAAGTGTCTTCAGTGCCTTTACCCTACAAAAAGGGAATCGTAAGTGAAAAGATGGACCCGGTAGCTTATTACCATTTAAATAAATTAAAAAATATACAATTTTTCCAGGAACAAAAAATAGGAAGCCTGGTATATTTAAGCAATTATTTACCCGTTCGCGATGAGTCAGGAAGGGAGTACGCTTATCTTAATATCCCCTATTTTGAATCTCAAAATAACCTGCAAAATGAGATTTCAAATTTCCTTGTAACGATCATTAATCTGAATGCATTTATCTTTTTAATAGCTGGAATTATTGCGTTGTTTATTACCAATCGCATAACCAGGTCGTTTACACTGATCAGCGATCAAATGAAAAAAATAAATCTGCAAACGGGTAATGAAGAAATAGTATGGAACAGAAAAGATGAGATTGGAGAATTAGTGAAAGAATATAATAAGATGGTTAAGAAGCTTGATGTAAGCGTTGAATTACTTGCCAGGAGCGAAAGAGAAGGTGCCTGGCGGGAAATGGCAAGGCAGGTGGCCCATGAAATAAAAAATCCGCTCACCCCAATGAAATTGAATCTTCAATATCTGCAGATGGCGATAGATAAAAATTCGGCGGATGTAAAAAACATTTCATTATATGTTGCACAGATATTATTGGAACAAATAGAACACCTTTCACAAATAGCCAGTGACTTTTCCCAATTTGCAAAAATCGGGAATACGCGCAAGCAAATCTTTAATGTAAATGAGATCCTTGAAAACTGCATTACCCTGTTTTCCACCAATGATAAGATCACCATACACTCTTCGTTTTACCCGGAAGAAATATATATCGATGCTGACAAAACGCAAATGAATCGCCTGTTTACCAATCTTCTTCAGAATGCGGTCCAGTCGGTTCCGGATTATCGGGATGTGATACTAGAAATTACAAGCAAATCAGTGAATGATAAAATATTGATCTCTATTAAAGATAATGGAAATGGCATACAGCCAGATATGAAAAATAAAATATTTACTCCAAATTTTACGACCAAAACTTCCGGAACAGGCCTTGGTCTTGCTATGTGTAAGGGAATAATAGAAACATTGAATGGCAATATCTGGTTTGATACAAAAGAAGGCGAATGGACCTGCTTTTATATTGAGATACCTTCAGCCACTGAAGAAATCAAAAGTGAATAGAAAGAAATCTACTTTATTTTTTAAGTAACGCATATGCACAAACGTATTTTCGGCTTAAACAATAAATGAGCTTTATACCTTCATTTTTAATTCATCCTTTTATTGATTTAATAATTGACCAGGTGCTTGTTTCAAGAATTCAATTTGATTCAAATTTTTCAACTTGTCTGAAATAATTATTTCTCAAAATGGAATAACCTATGCGAGTGAATTCAGTGCCTCTTAATGACTGGCATAATCACCAATTATTTGTCCACGTTTTGAGGAAAATATTTTCTGCAAAAATCTATAAATTCTATACCTGTTTTTCCCGAATGAGTAAACAAATAATTGCTTTGCTGACTAAAATAAAATGTAAAACAGTCTATCCTATTTTCCTAAATCTTCTTTCCAAATCCAGTATATAAAAGTAACCCGTTTTCATCGCAGAGATAAAATAATTTACTCTTTTTTTCATTCACAATTTCTTCCCAATAAAAAAAATTATTTTAATCTTAATTCTTTAATATTTAACATTTCCAGAACACGCAGAAACGTTTTTAAAACCAAATTTTTCAAATTTTTGATCTTACCTGTTGAAATTATTTCCAAAAAAAATTTTGAGATCGCTTCAGCAATTCTATTGATTGATGAAATATTTTTCAGTGAATTCTTTTTCTAATGCTACTGTTAGCTGTCCGATTTTATAAGTGGCTAGAAAATAAATTTTACGCTTATTTATATTCTCTCCATGGACATAAATCAGCTTTGACACCAAGGCAAATTGATGAACAATTTCTTTTTTATTCATCGAATAAAATTATTGGAAATAATATTTAGAAACTCAATCTGCTAAAAATAATCCCGCAAAATTAGATTAGGCTAAAACCCTTTACCCTCTTCACTCTTGTTGAGAATTGAGCATAAAAAAAGTCCCGCAATTGTGGGACTTTAACTATCGTAAGAAAAATAAAATTATTTTTTCTTAGGAGCAGCTTTCTTTTCAGCAGCCTTAGGAGCAGCCTTTTTAGGAGCGGCCTTTGGAGCGGCTTTTTTAGGAGCGGCTTTTTTTGCAGCGGCCTTAGGAGCAGCTTTTTTTGCAGCGGCCTTTGGGGCGGCTTTTTTTGCAGTTGCCATGTTTTTAGAATTTAATTGTTAGTAAATAAAAATTAAAATTAAAAACATTTTGTTAACTGCCAAAACTTATTTAAAAAATTTTTTATGCAGATACTTCTGAAGCATTGACAGAAACGATCGTTCTGTCTCCTTTTGCCTTTCTAAATTCAACAACTCCATCGGTAGTTGCGAAGATGGTAAAGTCTTTTCCAAGGCCTACATTTTTACCGGGATGATAGACAGTTCCGCGCTGGCGAAGAATAATATTTCCAGAGATGGCGGCCTGGCCGCCAAATATTTTTACTCCTAATCTTTTGCTTTGAGAATCGCGTCCGTTTTTTACGGAACCTTCTCCTTTTTTATGTGCCATATTATTTGAATTAAAAAAATGAAAATTTGAAATAAAATTTATTCATTTCAAACTAAAAAGTATGCTAGGCGATACCGGTAACTTTGATGTGGGTGTATTGAGTACGATGACCATGTTTTTTACGAAATCCTTTTCTTCTTTTCATTTTAAAGGCAATCACTTTTTCACCCTTCACTAAGTCATTAAGTATTTCTGCTTTTACTTTTACATTTGCATCTTCACCAATAGAAATCTTTCCATCAGCATCATGCAAAAGCACCTCAGAAAATTCGACTTCATCACCTTGTTTTCCCGCAAGATGTGGTACATATAAACTTTGGCCTGGAGTTACCTTAAACTGTTGGCCGGCAATCTTTACTATAGCAAACATACTTTTCCAATTTTTGGAGTGCAAATGTAAGGTTATTTCCAGTAATTTATAATACTAAAACTTAGAAAAAAGAAGTTTTCAGGTTATTTTGCATAAAACATTGTCATACAGGTATTAAAAGATACTGTTTTTGTGTATTCAATATGAGTTTTTTACTTTCGTTTCTTATAAAAATAATCTGATGGGCGTTTTAAAAAGAGTTGCCAGGTTTTGTTTTAGCATTTACGGATTTGCCGTCTTTTTATTTTGGATGTTTATTTTGATGCCCTTTTTTATATGGGCATTTTTACAAAAACCATTAAAAGGGGGCAACCTTGTTTACAAATATTCCCGGTTTTGGGCTGATGCATTTTGCCTGATGGTTGCCATAAAACATTGGAACATATACGAAGAGCCACACGATAAAAATTCAGAATATATATTTGTCAGCAATCATATTTCTTACCTGGATATTCCAATGATGATGAAAGTGATCCGTGGACAACAAATTCGTATTTTAGGAAAAGCTGAAATGAATAAGATACCCATTTTCGGTGCTATTTATAAAAGAGGAACTGTTTCGGTCAACCGGGAAAATCCAAGAGCACGTTCTAAAAGTGTAAAAAGGCTAATTGAATTTATTCACAAAAAAATTTCCGTTTTTATTTGCCCTGAAGGCACTTTTAATATTACACATCGACCGTTAAAAAGTTTTTATGACGGCGCTTTTAAGATCGCTATTGAAACACAAAAACCTATCAGGCCTATATTGTTTTTAGACACTTACGACAGGCTGAATTATAAAAGTGTTTTTTCATTGAATCCAGGAAAATGCCGCGCTGTCTATCTTTCACAAACCATTACCGCAGGTTTAACCATTAAAGATGTTGCTGTTTTAAAAGAAAAAATTTTTCACCAAATGGAAGAGGCATTGATTAAATATAAAGCAAGCTGGATAGAAAAGATTGATTGATCAACCTATAAATTTTCGTGGTTTTCATTTTTCTCACTAGATGAAAAATCAAGATAATTGTTTGTTTACTACACCTATTTAATAATTCAGTCATCTAAAAGGATATTTTTTCAATATCCCATTATCATCTTATCCCTTCACTCTCAATATATTTGCATGAATGACAAAAGCCAATTTGGAAGAGCAAAATTTGTTTAACGAAATCACGTCACCTTTAACTACCTGGGTTGAAGTGATCCTTCCATTGACGATTCCAAAAACCTACACTTATTCTGTTCCTGAAAAATTTATAAAAAAAATAAAAACCGGCTGCCGGGTTGAAGTAGTATTTGGGAAAAATAAAAAGTATGCAGGTATTATCAAATCGATCAGCAAAGATCAACCAGCGTATGAAACAAAAGAAATACTGAGTGTGATTGATGATGAACCGGTAATTTATGAAAAGCAGATGCAGCTATGGACATGGATCAGCCGATACTACATGTGTAGCGAGGGAGAAGTAATGGCGGCTGCCTTACCCACGCATCTGAAATTAAGCAGTGAAACTATTTTGATCTATAATGACGAATTTGGAGATGATTTTTCTGATTTTGATGATGAAGAATATTTACTGGCGGAAGCGCTGCTGATCAAAAAAGAATTAAAGATCAGCGAAGTGCAACAGATCTCAAATATCGTTCACGTGTACCCGCTCATAAAAAGATTGATCGAAAAAAAAGTTTGTTTTGTTTGGGAATCACTTACTGATAAGTATAAAGAAAAAAAGGAAAATTTTGTTTTGCTCAACCCGGATCTTTCCTCTGATGAAAAATTGGGCAAACTAATGGATGAATTAGGAAAAGCACCAAAAAAACTGGAATTACTATTAAGTTTTTTACATTTTTCAAAAACGGAAGGAGAAGTTTCACAAACGCAGCTTTTAAAAAAATCCGGTGCCAATGCGGCGCAGTTAAAGAGTTTGACAGATAAAAATATTTTATTCATTCAGAAAAGAAGTACTGACCGCATTCAATCGCTTCCTAAAAAAATAGAAGTAAATTTTGAATTAAATGTGTTCCAGGAAAAAGCATTGAAGGAAATTAATTCAGCTTTCGAAAAAAAGGAAGTTTGCCTTTTGCATGGCGTAACCAGCAGTGGCAAAACACAATTATATATCAAACAAATCGAAAAATATGTGAACCAGGGAAAACAGGTTTTATACCTTCTTCCTGAAATCACCTTAACCGCGCAGATCATCAGAAGGTTACAGCTATATTTTGGTGGCAACATTGCTATCTATCATTCCAAATTCAACAATAATGAAAGAATAGAAATTTGGAATAAAATAAAAACCGGGGAACTAAAAATCATTCTTGGTGCGCGAAGCGCATTATTCCTGCCATTTAAAAATTTAGGCCTGATCGTAGTAGATGAAGAGCATGATCCTTCTTTTAAACAACAGGAACCTGCTCCAAGATACAATGCGCGCGATACTGCCGTTTTTTATGCTTCTCTTTTCAATGCAAAAGTCTTAATGGGAAGCGCTACACCCTCGCTGGAAAGTTATTATAATGCGACGAAAAATAAATATGGATTAGTTACTTTAACTGAAAGATTTGGAGGAACAAAATTACCCGAAATAAAGATTATAGATACTAAGACGGTGGCCGCTTCCAGGAAAGGAAAGGTGATGATTTCTCCACAATTAAAAGCAGAAATTGAAAGTACCCTGCAGAAGGATAAACAAATAATCCTTTTTCAAAACCGGCGTGGATATGCACCTTTATTAATTTGCGGAACGTGTGGTTTTATTCCCCAGTGCGAAAACTGTTCAGTTACTTTAACCCTGCATAAATATTCCAATAAATTACATTGCCATTATTGTGGAAATACTTATCCGAAGCTGGTTGCATGCCCCGCTTGCGGAAGTGTAAACTGGATGGAGAAAAATTTCGGAACTGAAAAAATTGAAGAAGAGCTCACTGAAGATTTTCCTGATAATCGAGTGGCAAGAATGGATGTTGACGCAGTGAAAGGAAAGAACGCACATGATACATTGATCAAATTATTTGAGCAACATCGAATTGATATCCTTGCAGGAACCCAAATGGTGGTTAAAGGTCTTGATTTTGAAAATGTGAGCCTGGTTGGCGTTTTAGATGCAGATGGGTTATTATCGTTTGCAGATTTCAGGGTGAATGAAAGAGCCTTTCAATTAATGGAACAGGTGAGTGGAAGAGCAGGTAGAAAAGCAGACAGAGGATTAGTTCTCATCCAGGCATCAAAGATTAATCATCCTGTATTATTATTTGTTCAAGATCATGACTATGAAAAATTTTACGAGTATGAAATAAGCATGCGAAAGCAGTTTTTTTATCCACCATTCAGCCGGCTGATCCGAATCACATTGAAGCATGCAAAAAAAGAAGTTGTATTTGAGGCCGCCGATAATTTGGCCAATTCGTTGCAAAAAGATTTCGAACATTTGATTGGCCCCGCTGCGCCAGTTATAAACCGCGTTAGAAATATGTTCCTCGTAGAAATTTTATTAAAACTTCAAAAAGATGCCGCGTATTTACAAATTCAAAAACAGGTAATCAAAAATCATATTGATCTTTTGAAAGCTGATAAAAGATTTAAAAGTGTTGTCATCATTCCGGATGTTGACCCTGGTTAGCATTCCTTCTATTTGAAAACAGGCTTAATGAAAATGATGATTATTTGTCCGTTTACCGGGAATAACCTTATTCGGTTTACAAATTCTTAATTAAATTTCTCATTCTCAAATTTTTAAAAATTTTTCGTTTTTAATAACAATCCGAACTTTTAAAGAGACTTTGGCATTTTGACGTTAATTTTATTTCTATGCAAATTCAAAGGAATTTTCCCTTAAAGAAATATAACACGTTTGGGGTGCAAGCAACCTCCAAACTCTTTGCTTCTTTTTCTTCTGCCGATGAACTTATTTCTCTTTTAAATACAAAAGAAAATTTGCCGATAATGATATTGGGCGGCGGAAGTAATATTTTATTTACAAAAGATTTTCATGGCCTTCTTTTAAAAAACGACATAGGTGGAATAGAAATAGTGTCAGAAAACGCAGAATACATTTATGTAAAAGTTGGAGCCGGAGTTCAATGGCACGAATTTGTAATGTTTTGTGTAAATAATAATTTCGCAGGTGTTGAAAATTTATCTCTAATTCCGGGAAATAGCGGGGCTTCGCCTATGCAAAATATTGGAGCGTATGGTGTTGAGGTAAAGGATGTCTTTTTTGAACTGGAGTCGTTGCATTTAAAAGATAAAATTGTTCAAAAGTTTTCTGGGGACGATTGTGAATTTGGATATCGCGAAAGTGTTTTCAAAAAAAAATATAAGAATCAATTTGCCATTTTAAATGTCACCTACCGTCTTAAAAAGAAGCCGGATTTTAATATTTCGTATGGTGCTATAGAAGCAGAATTGCAAAAAATGAACGTAGAAAAATTAACCGTGAAATCAATCTCAGACGCCGTTATTCGCATTCGAACTTCCAAATTGCCCGATCCGGCAATCATTGGAAATGCAGGTAGCTTTTTCAAAAATCCGGTTATTTCCAAAAAGCTATTCGAAGAAAAAAAGATGGACCAATTGAATATCCCTTTTTACAATACAGATGAGGAACATTTAAAAATTCCTGCAGGATGGTTAATAGAAAAATGTGGGTGGAAAGGATATAGAAAGAATGATGCCGGCTGTTATGATAAGCAGGCGTTGGTGTTGGTAAATTATGGAAATGCCACAGGTAGAGAAATTTACGATCTAAGTGAAGAAATTAAAATTTCAGTAAAAGAAAAATATAATATCGACCTGGAAAGAGAGGTAAATAATTTGTAGAATTACAGGTTGATATTTTCAAATTTCAAGAATATATTCAACATACGGTTCATATTTTCTTAAATTATTAATCTCACACCTCCCAAATCGGAAAGACGGTGTGGAAATCGATCGCTGGGCGAACCAATGAACATAAAATTGTGAGGAATATTCCATTCATTGCTTAATTTATCAATAATTTCCGGTCCAAAAACGCCTGGAATCTGGATATATTCAATCCTTATATCGGGATAAGCACGATCCAAAGCCTGGAAATCTCGTTCGAAAATTTTGTTGAGCTTTTGTTCTTTTTGTAAAACCGTTACGATCTTCAATTTTTGGGTGATCTCATTTTCCTGTACGTATTGAATGACTTTATTCAAAATCGCAATATTATCTCCTTTGGTAAAATATACAAAAGGTTGTTTATTTAGCCTGCGCATTTCTTTGGTAAGATGAAACCTGCTGAAAACCGATGCTTTCTGGATTTTGTCAAAAACGGAATTTGCATAAAGCAGCAGGTAATGAATTACGACTTTTCTTTTCAAAAAAACATAAATGATGAGAATAGCAGGAACAAAATATTGCAGAAAGACCACCAGGTAATCAGGGTGCATTTTTATATTTCCGTACAGCGCAATCAATATGCCTATGATTCCCAGGCATACAATAAAAGGTGAAGCATATTCAGGGCGAGGCAACTTTGCACGCTTGATCTTTAAAAGCAAATTTCCAAAACCAAAAAAAGCCATTACTGATAGAAATGAAATTGTATAAACTCCCGCCAATGGTGCCAGTGCGCCGGCAGTAATAAACAGGATAGAAAAGCATAGAATATAAAAGACGATCAGGATCCTTGGCGAGCTTCCTTTTGAATTTTCTTTTAACAATGCCTGTGGAAAAATCCTGTCGAGAGTCATACGTTTCATCAAACCATTTACACCAATAAATGCAGTTAAAACGGCACCACTAAGTACCAGCGCAGCATCTAAAGATACAATCAATGCAAGCCAGTTTCCGGCCGTTTGCTGTCCCATAAAAGAAAGAAATGCAGATTCATGAATAGGAATTACATCAAGTGGCATAATAGAAACTGCGAGCAAAGCAATAACTGGATTAATGATCATCACAAGTATCCACATATTGCGCAAAGTTTTGGGAAAGACACCAGCTTTTTGCTCTTCAATAAAATTAGCAGAAGTTTCAAACCCGGTTATGCCAAGCATTGCAGTACTAAATCCGAGAAATATTGCATTCGAAATACTCCCTTTTAATGGGGAATGAAAATTAATTTTTGCAAGATTCAGACCATTCACCATTACAAAATAAATACCGCTGCAAATAAGAAGCAATAAAACACAGAGATGAATAATAAAAATGATGATGGAAACTGTTGCTGACTCACTGATACCGCCGATCGTAAGAAATAAAAAGATAGTCAGCAAAACCATTGTGGCAACTATTACTGGAAAAACAGGAAAAACACTATGTAAATAGTGCATGGCTTCTGAAGCAGACAGCACTGCTGTGGCCATATACGAAAGGATAGTAAGGCAGGCAGCCAAGGATGCATTTCCTTTGCTGGTTGTATTAAGAAGAATATTATATGCGCCTCCATTCAAAGGAAGCGCTCCTACTGCCTCGCCATAAATTTTTCTAAAAAAAAACAATACCAGCCCGACAATCAACAAAGCGATAAAAGCATATTGACCCGCGTACATAATACAAAGAGCAGAAACATAGAGGCATGAAGAAGTAATATCATTTCCGCAAATTGCGGTTGCAGCTAACTGTTTCAGTTTCTGTGGATGAGTAAATTTGAGTTCTGTCATTCAAGGTTTTAATTTCTCAAAATGCAAAAAAAATGAGTTTATTTTTTTAGATATGTGTTATAGGTTGGCAATAAAAGAAAGGCCAATTGTAAACATTGTCAGCACAAATTTACAATTCTATTACAATTATGATGCGTTTTCAATCACTTTTTGGAAAATAAGAATTCAGCATTTTTGCTCGTCTGCTGTGCTGCATTTTCTATAGAAATGCTTTTTACCTCCGCCAGCTTCTGAACAATATATTTCAAATAGCTGCTTTCATTTCTTTTACCGCGGAAGGGAGCCGGGGCTAAATAGGGAGAATCTGTTTCAAGAACCAAATATTTAAGGTCAATATCTTTAATTATATCCGCAAGTCCTGAGTTTTTAAAAGTAAGCACTCCTCCAATCCCCAGTGAAAATCCTGAATCAATAATTTCATGGGCATCTTTTAATGTGCCGCCAAAACAATGAAAAATACCATACAGGTTTTGAGATTTATATTCTTTTATTACATCAATCGTTTCCTGCATTGAATTACGTGTATGAATTACCAGGGATCTGTTGTATTCAATTGCCCATTGTGCATGAATATGCAGACTTTCTACTTGTTCTTTTTTAAAAGTCGTGTCCCAGTGGAAATCCAGCCCGGTTTCACCAATCCCGGCAAATTCTCTTTCAGATAATTTTTGTTCGATTTTTTTTAATTCTTCTTTATAATTCTCTTTCACGGAGCAAGGATGCAAGCCGGCCATAGCATAAACTCTGCCCGGAAATCTTTTCTCAAGATCGAGCATCGACTTTGTTTCAGAACTATCAATGGCAGGCAAATAAAATTTTTCAACTCCTTCTACTGCAGCCCTCGAAATAACTGCATCTATATCTTGCTGGAATTCTTCAACGTATAAATGTGTGTGTGTATCTATCAACTTCATATTTCACAAAGAAAAATAATTTTTTTAACTAACTGTTACTTCATCCTATAACTATTGGCCATAACCTGTTTTAATTTATCACCTTTAATTTACTTATCAAATAATAGGTAATTCTTGGAGAAGTAATTCCTGGACCTCTTAAATCACAAAAATCTATGATCAAAAAATTTACTTGTGAATGGAGAGTGGAAGGCCAAATCATTACTATTAGAAACGCACAAAAACAGCTATTCCCGATTATGGTAATGGCACTTTGCGACTGTATGGAAACGATCACCGTAAAACGGCGTAACAAGAATAATCACCTTGTAAGACAACCTATTATTTCTATGCAAAAAAATGTTGATGATTTGTTAATTAATTATTAACTTCACGGTTAGTTTTCATAGGGTACGGATTAAAAACGGGCTTGAGTATCTACTCGGGCCCAATTTTTTTGTAAAAAGATTCAAGGCAAAGCGGCAAACCGGAAACCTTCATTCACATAATACAAAAGTACACGCGGTAAAGCATATTGAAGGGCGGGAAAAGCTTTCTTGCTATCATGAAATACTACTATAGAACCTTTTTTAGCATTATTTACCACATTTAAATAACAATTTTCTCCGGAAACAGAAGGATCAAAATCTCCGCTAAGTACGTCCCACATTACTGTTTTTAATTGAAACTTTTCACCACTTATTGCTTTTGCCTGCCAATTAGTAATTCTGCCGTAAGGAGGCCTGAATAAATTACTGTCTATTATTTTTTTTGCTTCAAAAATATCATCCACATATCTCTTGTCCGGTGTTTTCCAACCATTTAAGTGATGAAATGTGTGATTACCAACGCGGTGCCCTTCCGCAATTATTTTTTGATATATGGGAAAATTTTCTTTTACATTTTTGCCAATACAAAAAAAAGTAGCTTTTGCATTTACCTTTTTCAATTCTTCTAAAACAAATAAGGTGGCTTCAGGATGTGGACCGTCATCAAAAGTGAAATAAAGGATTTTTTCTTCTGTTTTTATATCCCAAATTCTATCGGGAAATAATTTTTTTAATAGTAAAGGGGATTTCTTTAGATATATCATCTTATAAGATTATTCAATTGTTCATTTCTAATTTTGATCATTTATAAAGTGGTTATGCAATATTCAATTAAAAAAATAGTTAAAGATAGAATACAAAAAAATTCATTATAAAATTATCGAAATAATATTAATTAAAGATTGTACCTTTGCGCCCTTAAAAATCATGCCGTAACATGATAAATGGCCAGTAAAGAAGCTGGCATATATCTCTGAAACTCAGTAAATGGCATGTCAATTAACTTTAAAACAATAATTGTACATGAAATTAAGTCAATTTAAATTTGACCTCCCTCTCAATTTAATAGCCCAAAACCCTACCAAGAGAAGAGAAGACAGCAGATTGATGGTAATCGAAAGAGCTACCGGAAAAATCGAAAACAAGCATTTTAAAGATGTCCTCGATTATTTTAACGACAAAGATGTTTTTGTAGTCAATAACACCAAAGTTTTTCCCGCCCGCATGTATGGTCGCAAGGAAAAAACCGGTGCCCGCATCGAAGTTTTTTTGCTAAGGGAATTGCATAAGCAAAACCGCCTTTGGGACGTAATAGTAGACCCTGCAAGAAAAATAAGAGTAGGAAATAAATTATATTTTGGCGAAAATGATGAACTGGTTGCCGAGGTAATTGACAATACTACCAGCCGCGGAAGAACCATTCGTTTTCTCTGGGATGGCAACGAAGATGATTTTAGAAAGATGTTGTATTT
>JBDTJV010000248.1:0-4092 GCA_039935675.1 Ginsengibacter sp.
TGTTTAAAAACTATTTCAAAATCGCATTCAGAAATCTTCAGCGAAATAAGATTTTCTCGTTCATCAATATTGCAGGATTAGCGTTGGGACTCGCTTGCGCTATGCTGATCATATTATATGTAAAAGATGAAGTAAGCTATGACCGGTTTCACAAAGATGTAAATAACATTTATCGCATCGCTGTGAAATCAAACTTTGATGGAAAGGAACGCAAAGACGGTAATACCGGTTTTTTACAAGGACCCAGGTTTTCTCAAAATGTTCCTGGCATTCAATCTTTTTTGCGCGTGCAGAGCGGTAGTGAAGATATAAAAACCGGTACTGAAATTCAATCACAGGATTTACTATATGTGGACTCAAGTTTCTTTTCTGTTTTTACTTTTCCATTAATAAGCGGCAATCCCAAAACTTGTTTAACAGAGCCATACTCCATTGTGTTAACTGAAGATGCTGCAAAAAAACAATTTGGAACTGTAGATGCATTGGGCAAAAATGTTTTGATAAAAGAAGATAGTAGTTTCGTTCCTTATAGGGTTACCGCCGTTACAAAAAACTGCCCTCAAAATTCTTCAATTCAGTTTTCAACTTTACTTCCGTTTAAAGAATCTGAGAAGGATGTACAAGACAAGGATAACTGGTATAATTTTTTCCTAAATACTTTTGTAGTACTAGCACCAAAAGCCAGTTTACAAACAGTAGAAAATCAGATGCAAAGATTTTATGTAAAAGATGCTACTTCCACATTCAAAAAGATGATTGAACAATATGGTGGTGGCCCGGATGTATCAATGGGCACCTATTTTCTCCAGCCATTTACAGAAATGCACATGAGTACTGAATTGCCTGCTCAGAATGGCCTTGTCAACGCAAGCAACCCCATGTACGCTTATATTCTGTCAGGAATCGCTTTGTTCGTTTTGTTAATTGCGTGTATCAACTTTATAAATTTAACTGTAGCCCGTTCAATAAAAAGAGCTAAGGAAATTGGTATTCGCAAAGTGGTTGGAGGAAACAGGAAACAGCTCATTATGCAATTTCTCGGAGAATCATTTGTCCTTTGCCTTATCGCCTTTGTGATGGCGCTGGCCATTGTCGAACTCGTACTTCCTGTTTTCAATACATTGTCCAATAAATCGCTGGCGCTTTCTTATCTGTTTGATGCAAAATTAATTTCTGGATACATCATACTTTTTGCTCTCACTACTGTCCTGGCCGGCTTCTACCCTGCTTTGGTATTATCCGGTTACAGCCCTGTACAAACACTTTACAGCCGTTTTAATTTAACGGGAAAAAATTATTTACAAAAGAGCCTGGTTGTTTTACAATTCACGCTCGCTTCTTTCTTAATAATTGCTACACTTATTATTTATTACCAGTTCAATTATCTTACTACAGAAAAATTAGGATATGACGATTCAAATTTGGTATTGGTAAATAAATCCAATTTAAAACATAACCAGGCAAGATTATTTGAAAATGAATTGATAAAAGATCCCAATATTGTTGGTGTTTCTGCCAAAAATGGTGGCTATTGGTCAACCGGTGCTAAAGTAAACGGGGATTCAAGTTTGCAATTTGCTTATGAGACAGTCGACGAATCCTATTTGCCTCTATTAAAAATTCCAATTATTGAAGGAAGAAATTTTTCTCCGGACTTTCCATCTGACTCATCCCATTCTGTTTTAGTAAATGAGTCTTTTGTAAAGAAAGCAGGATGGAAAAAACCGCTTGGACAAATTGTCAACTTTTTTTATAATAATAATGAAAAATATACGGTCATTGGAGTTGTAAAAGACTATCACTACAAATCACTCTACGAAAAAACAGGCCCGCAATTATTTACCATGAAAGCGGGAAATGATTATGGAACTGCGTACATAAAAATAAAACCAAACACTGCAACTTCTTCTCTAAAATTTATTGCAAGCACCTTCAAAAAATTGTTCCCGCTAAGTCCTTACAGCTATATATTTAAAAACGACATGAATATTAAAAATTATGAAGCCGAGGCCAAATGGAAGCAGATCATGCTTTACAGCGCCATCCTCACTATTTTTATTTCCTGCATTGGTCTATTTGGCCTGTCCGTCCTTTCCGCAGAAAAAAGAACAAAGGAAATTGGCATCCGCAAAGTGTTGGGGGCTTCTATTCAAAGTGTGGTTACCTCATTATCAGTAGATTTTTTGAAGTTGGTGATGATTGCAATGGTTATTGCCATTCCACTTGCATGGCTGGCTGCGAGCAAATGGCTGGAAAAATATCCTTATCGTATACAGATTAGCTGGTGGATCTTTGCCGCAGGAGGTTTGCTGGTAATTTTTATTGCTTTGATAACCGTTAGCTTCCAGGCAATCAAAGCAGCGATGGCAAACCCTGTGAAGAGTTTGAGGACAGAATGATAAAACGGGCATAAAAATAACTTTGAATTTTACCCTGATGTATATTTTAACACTACAAACAAAACGATTTATAGTCAATTAAAATTACAATGTATTTAGCCGATTTTTAAACCGGACAATAACAGGAATGAATGTTCGAAAATTAATTTCTCTGTTAAAAATGAAGAATGAAAATCCGCATTATTTGTTGGTTTACTGCAATTTCAAATATTGTTTCCTAACTGTTTTAACTTAACCTGCTTCCTTGTATCCAAAAGCAAAACCGGTAACAAAATAAGATTGGTAAGCGTTGCAATAAATAAGGTAACTGAAGTAAGCCAGCCAAGTGATTGAGTTCCTCCAAATCCACTGAAACAAAAAATAATAAATCCTGCAATCAGCACCATTGACGTATACAGAATACTTAATCCCGTGTGATTAATGGTTTCAGAAACCGTTTTCTTAATATCAAAATTATTCAAAGGAAGTTCCTGTTTGTAATTAACCAAAAACCGGATTGTGACGTCAATTGCGATTCCCAATGCCACGCTAAAAATGAGCACAGTAGACGGTTTCAGCCTCACTCCTACCCATCCCATTATACCGGCAGTGACTATCAGTGGGATTACATTTGGGATTAATGAACAAATCAAAATGCGAATTGATTTAAATAAGAATAACATGCAAAGCGCGATAAATAAAAACGCCCAAAGCAAACTTTCTTTTAACCCATTGATGATGTAAGTGCTTCCTTCCAAAAACGTAATCGTTGATCCTGTAAAAGTGATTTTATACTTTGAAGAATCAAAAAAGTGATCGGTTTGTTTTTTTAAATTATTTAAAATAACAGGAAGCTTTTCCGTCCCCACATCAGCCATGTTGATACTCATTCTTGTGCTTTCTCGTGCTGTATCAATAAAACTGGTCATTAATTTGGTAAGATTATTTTTATCACCTTTTTCTTTTTGAGGCCGGAGATAATCGCCGATGAAGGCAATGTCAAAAGAATTAGGCAAAGCATAATTTGCAGAATCACCGTCATAAAAACCCTGCTTCACAAACTTAATTCCTTCGGCAATCGAAAGTGGCCTACTCATCCCAGGTTGCTTTTTTATATAAGAAGATAGTGAATCCATTTTTACCAAAACGGGCAAAACGCGCGCTCCTGCAAGGCCATATCTTTTTTTGGTATCAATTACAATTTCCAAAGGCATTACGCCACCAAAATTATTTTCAAAAAACTTAAGGTCTCGATAAATTTTATCAGTTTTCGGCAGATCATCAACGATAAAACCTTCCGTTTTTAATTTAAAAATCCCGATAACAGAAAAAATAAGAACTACTACCGTACATGCATAAACGATTTTCCTATGATTGAAAACCCAATATTCTATTTTTAATAAAAAATTCGTAAATATTTTTATATCAAGATATTTTAAATGTTCAATTACCGGCGCTTTCATGTAACTCAAAAAACCCGGAAGTAAAATAAATGAGATTACGAAAATCAGCATAATGCTGAGACCAGCCACTTCACCAAACTCTTTCAAAATCGCGCTCCTGGTTAAAGCAAAAACTGCGAAACCTATTGCCGCAGTGAGGTTGCAAAAAAGTGTGACCACACCCATCCTGCTTACCATATCTATTAATGATTGTTCTTTGTTTCCCGTTCTTTTGTAAGAAGAATGATACTTATTTAAAAAATAAATGCAAT
>JBDTJV010000249.1:0-6048 GCA_039935675.1 Ginsengibacter sp.
TCTTTTGCAGCAGCGTCCATTTCTGTATATTTTTGAGCCACTTTATACCCATCTTCATTACTCATTAATCCTGCAACAGGAAGAGGTAAAATTTGGTTAAATGAATTATTGTTAGCATCTGCCACACTTATTCCGCCCTTTGATTTTATAATTAAATTAACCGCTTCACAAATGCTTTCATCATCAACTCCTACAGCAATAATATTATGACTATCATGAGCAACGCTGGAAGCGATCGCCCCTTTTTTTAACCCAAAATTTCGAATAAATGCTTTTGCAATTGGTGCATTTTTATAACGGTTGGTTACAGCAATTTTTAAAATATCATTACTCAAATCACTTTCATAAAAGTCATTTTCCTTTTTCGGTAAAATGGGAATTTTATTGGTTATTAACTGGCCATCTAATGCTTCAATAACTTGTCCTGAAAAATTGGAGATTTGTATTTTAAAATCATCAACTTCTTTTGCCGAACAATTAAAATTATTGATAACAGAGGCTGTTTTGGTTTTAATTTTTGAGCGCCCGTTTTCAGCTACCAATTCGCCATTAATAAAAGTCTGGAGCACATTAAAGTTTTCCAGGTTTTCCATCACAATGAAATCCGCCGGATCTCCGGGTTTCAATAAACTTACGTCAATTTTGTAATGTTTAACAGGATTTACACAGGCAGCTTTTAATATTTTAAATACATCAATACCAGCGCTCAAAGCTCTTTTACATAATTCATTAATATGTCCCTTTACCAAACTATCTGGATGTTTGTCATCACTGCAAAACATCATTTCATCTTCAAAGTTGTTTAATAAAGGGATCAGCGCATCAAAATTTTTTGCTGCGCTTCCTTCACGGATCAGGATTTTCATTCCATAATTTAATTTATCCAACGCTTCTTCTTCAGTGAAACATTCATGATCTGTGCTGATACCTGCGGCTATATATTTTTGTGCTTCTTCTCCTCGTAAACCTGGCGCATGTCCATCAACTGGCTTGTTGTATTTTTTAGCAAAATCTATTTTTGCATAAACTTCTTTATCATGATAAAGTACGCCGGGAAAATTCATCATTTCGCTTAAATAATGAATTTCATTTTTTGCCAAAAGTTTTCCTACTGATTCAGCATCAAGAGCAGATCCAGCAGTCTCAAAAATAGTAGCTGGTACACAACTAGGCGCACCAAAATAAAATTTAAACGGAACTGTTTTTCCATTTTCAATCATGTATTCTACTCCATTAATTCCGCATACATTGGCAATTTCATGAGGGTCGCTGATCGTAGCAACTGTGCCATGAACTACGGCCAGCTTTGCAAATTCTGA
Organism: Ginsengibacter sp.; assembly: GCA_039935675.1. Classification (GTDB taxonomy): domain Bacteria; phylum Bacteroidota; class Bacteroidia; order Chitinophagales; family Chitinophagaceae; genus Ginsengibacter. The sequence goes on from JBDTJV010000249.1 coordinate 1,320, forward strand.
CGGAACAAGCATGCTACTTTCAATGTGAACATGTGAGTCAATAAATCCCGGGGAAATGTAAAATTGATCTTTTTCGGGAGCGCCAATTTTCCGGATGGATTTTATAAAACCTCCTTCGATATTAATTGAACCAAAGAATATCTCTTTGGATTCAATGTCAATAATATTTCCTTTTATTTCCAATGTTTTTGCTTTAAACTATTCTTTAAAATCTATTTATCCGCAAAATATTTTTGTTCGAGCTGTGCGTCGTCGCCATAAACATCTTTGTAAAAAACAATATGGTCATCTTTTGCTTCGCAAGTAAAATATTCTATAAAAAGTGGCAACCTTTTTTTAATCATAATTGTTTTGCGGGATTGCTTTGCGATCCATGTTTTAATAGAATCTTCATTATATGAAATATGTTTTCCTTCATTCGCCGCACTATCTCTATTGGCGATATAAAAGGCCAATGATTCCCAATTTTGAACACGAACACATCCGTGACTTAAGGCGCGGTTTGAATTAGCAAATAAATATCGCTGATTGGTATCATGCAGATAAACACTGTAAGGATTATTAAAATTAAATTTAAAAATTCCCAGTGCATTATCTGCACCTGAGGCCTGTACTACTTTCCAGGGAATTCCTTTTTTGTATTTACTCCAGTTTACAGAATAAGGATCTATAATGTCACCTTTGTTATCTACCAGGCTAAAACCTTTACTGTCGAGATACCCGGGATCAATTTTTAATGCGGGTAAAATATCTTTTCGGATAATACTTTCAGGAATGGTCCAGTTTGGAAAGGTCACCATGTTTGAGATTGATGAAGACAGCAATGGTGTAGGAGTTGCTGGTTTTCCTATGATCACTTTTGATTGAAGCACCACTGTATCATGGTCCCATACTTTTAGCGATAAAGAGGGCAAATTGACCATCAAATAATTGTCTGGCAAAGAGGGGAATTGTTTGAACCGATCAAGTGTAACCGCTATTCTCCGGAACTTTTCATTATCAAAAGAATTCAAATTGCGTATGGTTTCTTCCCCTGCTTTTCCATCCGCCGTCAATTTATGTTTTGACTGGTACACTTTTATTTCCTTGCTTATTTCAACAGAATCCGGATTTTTAACACTATGCTTTCCAATTCCGTCCTGCAGTAATCTTTCATGAATACTTTGGAAAAATGCAAGTGTATCTGTGTAAGGAAAACGGATAAACGTAAAATTTTGAGTGTCCATTTTGTCCACAAACTCCGGAAGAAGCTTTTTCAGAGAAAGATAAAATTGATTGTTGGGTTCTACGTTTTTGAAGGTAGTCGAAACACTTCCCGACGCCACTGCATTTTGAAGATGTTTTATAAAAAAAGAATCAGCAAAATTGTCTTTTGATATAATAGAAACGCTGTCAGGCAGCATTCTGCCTTCTTTGAGATCTTTCAGTGTTTCCATAAAAGCATCGGTCAGCATCAGGTCTGCTTTTGTCCAGGCGATCGCATCCATTCTTGTTAGTGAATCTGCATCTATTTTATTGCGTAGGTGATTCAAATCCTTGAAATGGTAATCTCTCGGATAGAGCCCACTGTATTTTGCATTTTTAATGAAATCAAACATGGAATCGCCGATGGGATTCCAGGTTTCCATTTTACTCCAAACAGAGCGATAATTATTCTTTTCATAGAAAGAATTAACGAGATCAAACCTCTTTAATTTGAGAGAGTCGTTGATGACACCATTGGTTCCTTTAGCATAAAGCAGGTAGCTTTTTATATTTTCTGAAACCTGGTCATCCATTTTTTCAGGAGTATTCACAATTTCTTTTTCTTTAACAGCCTGGTGGTTTTTGCAACCAATCCAAAAAAAGATCATTAAAAGAAATGGCGCAATTTTTATTAAATTCGGTTTATGCAACATACAAATCGATAGATTATTTTTATTAACCTTTATGAACAAAAGCTTTAAAATAAGAAATTGGGTACAGATTTCAAAATTGATTGTGCTATTTAATTTTGCAATCTTTCAGCAAACGTCAGCACAGTCAAAAATAATTAATAAGTATGGTTTGGTGGTAATTAATAGCACCAAAGTTTTGCAAAAAGAAATTAATGCTGATTCCTCCAAAAAAATGATTGATTTAAAAAAGGAAATTCCCGGAATATATCTAGACCTGAAATATGCAACGCGCGATAATTTTATGCATAAAATATTATACCGTTCTGCTTCAACAACTTTCCTCCGGAAGCCTGCAGCGGAAGTTTTGAAAAAAGTAGTGAAAGAGTTGAAAGATCAAAACCTGGCTATAAAAGTTTTTGATGCTTACAGACCCTATTCTGTTACGGAGGAAATGTGGCAGAAAGTAAAAGATAGCCGTTACGCTGCTGATCCGGCAACAGGAAGCGGTCATAATCGCGGAGTAGCGGTAGATTTAACTTTGATTGAACTTGAAACACGTAAAGAATTGCCAATGGGAACAGGATTTGACAATTTCAGTGATACCGCTCATTCAGATTTTGCTGGCTTGTCACCAGAAATTCTTAATAATCGTAATCTTTTAAAAACCGTGATGGAGAAATTTGGGTTTAAGCAATTAAGTACAGAATGGTGGCATTTTTATATTCCCGACGGAACTTCTTTTGAATTACTTGATCTTTCTTTTTTCGGCCTGAAAAGAATGAGCCGGAAGAAATCATCTTTTTAATTTTTCTTTCAATTTTTCAACCAGCACCATAGTAGCAGGGCAATATTCAATATTTTGCTTATGAATATAAAAATAATCGCTAGCCGGACGCTTGTGGAAATGAGGAAAATCAGCGCAATCTTTCGGTCTTACTTCATAAATCGTGCACATGTTGGTATTTAAATCAAGAAACTGGCACGGACGGGACACATTCATCCAATCTTGGTTTCTCTTATCCATGTACAACCATTTTTCTTTGAATGCTTTTGGTTTCATGCCGAGGTGATCAGCAATTCTCTTTATATCCTTGATAGAATAAGTCGGGCTCATCGTTTTGCAACAATTTGCGCAGCTCAGACAACTTACTTTTTCCCAAACCTCTTTTTCTGTGACTTCCATAAGCGCATCTAAATTTGCAGGTGGATTATTATCAACTTTAGTAATAAATGATCTATAAGTTTTACGATTCAGATCAAAATTCTTTTTTAATTTTTTTATCAGATCATGTTTCATGAAAATGGGCAGGTTATAGTGCGTTTTAAAGATTAAATGTAGGCTATATTTTACTTTAATTTCAATAATATAGATTTGTCAATAATTACAAGTTTCTGAAGTAAAGAAGTAGTAGTAAATCAACAAATAGGATGATTTTTTAATTTGGTAATTTATGTGGGAAGTATATAAAAAAGGCTTTAAAGCGCACCTCCAGTTAGAGAAATCTTTATCAGAAAATTCCGTGGAGGCATACCTGCATGATATTGAAAAATTTACCCAATTTCTCTATGAAAATAAGTTGGAATTAAAGCCCTCACAGGTTGAAACAGAGCATTTGAATGATTTTATAAAATGGATCAACGATTTGGGAATGACACCTTCTTCCCAGGCCAGGATCATTTCGGGTATAAAAAGCTTTTACCTGTTTTGCCTGCAGGAACAAATCTCTGCGACAGATCCCACATTGTTGGTAGAAGCGCCAAAACTTCCCAAACATCTGCCTGATACTTTAAGCTATACCGAGATAGAAAAAATGATCTCGTGCATTGATCTAAGTACTCCCGAAGGTGTAAGAAATAAAGCGATCATCGAAACACTTTACAGTTGCGGACTTCGTGTGTCCGAATTGGTCAATTTAAAATTATCGTGTCTTTATTTCGAAGTAGAATATGTTCGGATTACGGGTAAAGGCGATAAAGAAAGATTGGTGCCAATTGGAAGCAGCGCTATTAAATTTATAAAAATTTACCTGGAAAATATTCGTGTACACATCCCTGTGAAACCAGGAAATGAAGACATCGTTTTTTTAAACAGGAGAGGAACCGGGCTTTCACGCGTGTTGATCTTTATGCTGATAAAGGATCTGGCAAAAAAGGCTTCGATCAAAAAAAATATTTCACCTCATACACTTCGCCATTCTTTTGCAACTCACCTGGTGGAAGGCGGCGCTGACCTTCGTGCTGTGCAACAAATGCTGGGACATGAAAGTATTACTACCACTGAAATATATACGCATTTGGACAAGGAATACTTGCGGGATACTTTGCAGCAATTTCATCCCGCATTTAAAAGGAAATAATTAAAAATCAAAGTGAAGTACTGTTTTCCTGGAGGGCAGTGACGTGTGAATCCTGCAGATTTTCACCATAATTCTTTACCCGATAACGGTAGTTTTTGAACATGCTCATCCATTTAAGTTTGAGCACGCCAAATATGCCTTCTTTCACAATTCCTTTATTCATTTTTGAAGCTCCAAATTGGCGATCAATAAAAGTAATGGGCACTTCTTTTATCCTGAAGCCCAACTTCCAGGTAGCAAATTTCATTTCTATCTGGAAAGCATAGCCAACAAAACTGATTTGATCAAAATTAATTGCCTGCAATACATAATTAGAATAACATACAAAGCCGGCAGTCGGATCTTTTACAGGCATAAAAGTGAGAAGACGCGTATATATAGAAGCGCCTTTTGAGATAGTTACACGAATGGCCGGCCAATTTTCCACTTTCCCTCCTTTTACATACCTTGATCCAACTGCTACATCCGCACCATCTTTTTTACAAGCTTTATATA
>JBDTJV010000250.1:0-5664 GCA_039935675.1 Ginsengibacter sp.
GGCCAACATACATTCTTAGCCGGCGATGATCTTTGTTTTCGGGGTTAAAGTCTGAAGGTTTAAATCCGGCGCATCCGGGCATGATAAGAGATTCGTAACCGCCCCAGCTGACGGCCATTAAAATATGCTGAAGGCCTTTACAAAAATTTTCTATTTCCTTCAGAGAATTTGTTTTTAGATAAAATGAAAATAACCCGCCTGCACCTTTCATTTGTTTTTTCGCGAGGTCGTATTGTTCAAAATCTTTATCAAATGGAAAGGCAATTTCTTCCACTTTTTCCTCGCACTTTAAAAACTCAAGCACTTTTTCAGTGGATTGGGAAACCCTGGAAAGTCTTACCTCCAAAGTTCTCAAACCACGAGTGATCAGCCATGCATTGAAAGGAGTAGTTCCTATTCCCATATTCATGAATTCGGAGTTAAATATTTTTTCAATCATTTCTTTTTTTCCACAAATCACACCGGCCACTACATCGCTGTGACCATTCAGATATTTTGTTGCGCTTTGCAAAACAATATCAATACCATAATCTATCGGTCTTTGGTATAATGGAGTACAATAACTGTTGTCACAAATGGTAAGAATATTTTTTGATTTTGCAAGCGATGCAACAGCTTGAAGATCCTGCAAATAAAAACTCCAGCTATTTGGAGTCTCCAGGTAAAGAATAACTGTATTTTGTTGAATCGCTTTTTCAAAATTTTCCACATTTCTTCCATCTACATAAGTGATGCTTACATTAAAGCGAGGCAAGATCTGATCAAACATTTTTTGAGCCCACGAATAAGGTTTATCAACAGAAATAATATGATCGCCACTTTTTACATTGGCAAGAACTGCGGTAAAAATAGCCGCTGATCCACTGTTTACGACCAGGCAATCTTCTGCGCCATCCAATGCCGCAAGTTTTTTTGAAAGTATCTGAACCGTAGGATTTAATCCGCGACTGTAAATGAATTTTTCAGACTCGTTGGCCATCGCCTGTCGGAAATCATTGACATTATTAAACGCAAAATTGCTTGACTGCATTATTGGTGGAGCGATCGCGTTGAAATAATTTTCCCTTTCTTCTCCATATTCATTTAAAATTTCAGCAACTGTTTTTGGATCCATAAATATTTATATTAAAATTAGATTTTATAAAATGCGTCCGAAAGTAAAGGAAAGATAAAAAAAATAGTGGACTACCTTTGTATTTGATCAATCTATCTTCAATGAAAAGAATTGTTGTTATCCTTTTTTTTATCAGTCATTCCGCTTTTGCACAGACAGACCATGACCTTGATTCTTCACAACTTTTGCAAAACGTTATTATAAAAGCATACGAAAACAATCATAAATTGATTGATGTTGCTGCACCTATCAGCGTGGTTTCTCCGACAGATCTGAACCGGTATAATAATGCAAGCGTTTTAGATGCCTTGAATACAAAACCAGGAGTAAGAATGGATGAACGTTCACCAGGAAGCTATCGTCTTAGCATCCGCGGAAGTTCTTTGAATTCGCCTTTTGGAGTTAGAAATGTAAAAGTGTATTATGATGGAATTCCTTATACAGATCCGGGTGGAAATACTTACCTCAACCAACTTGGCTTTTACAATTTTCAGTCCATTGAAGTGATCAAAGGTCCGGCCGGAAGCTTATATGGAGCAGGCACCGGCGGCGTTTTATTGATCCGGAATGACGCCGGTAATTTTAATCCAGGCGCTACCGTTTCTTATCAATATGGAAGTTATGATTTGAATAACATAAACGCCAATATTCGCTTTGGAAATGAAAAGGCAAACAACACTATCAATTATCAACACCTTGCAAGTGACGGTTATCGCGATCATACCGATATGAAACGCGATGTTGTTTCGTGGGATGCAAAAATAAGTTCGGATGAAAAGCACCAATTATCAGCACATTTTTTATTCGGTGATCTTTATTATCAAACGCCCGGAGCGCTTACCAAAAGTGAATATGATGCCAATGCAAAAGCGGCGAGGCCAGCCTTTGGAGTGTTTCCGAGTGCCCAAACAGCTCAGGCTGCTATCTTTCAAAAAAGTTTTTTGGCAGGATTTTCCTATGAAAATAAAATCAATGACAATTGGCAAAATACAACTACCCTTTACGGTGCTTATGCGCAATTGAGAAATCCGAATTTCAGGAATTATAGTCGCACTTCAGAACCACATTTAGGAGGAAGAACGATATTTCAATTTAAAAAACAATTTTCTCAAACATGGTTCACTTTTCATGCAGGAGCTGAGTTTCAGCAAAGCTTCAATACGCAAAGAATTTATGGAACCAAAAACGGCAACCCTGATACTTTGCAAACTGATGATGAAATATACAATAACCAGGGATTTGTTTTTTTGCAAATGAATGCGGAATTTAAAAATGGTTGGATATTAACCGCAGGTGCAAGTCTCAATGAATCCGGATTAAATTTCACGCGACTATCAGAAATACCGGCAGAAGTGGAAAACAGAAAATTCAATAATCAAATTGCACCGCGTGTTGCCTTATTAAAAAAAGTAACAAAAATGATTTCTGTTTATGGTAGTGTTGCCCGTGGTTTTTCACCACCTACTACCGCGGAAATTTTACCATCTACCAATAATTTCAATACTACGTTGCAGGCCGAACAAGGAATAGATTATGAGGCAGGGACACGGGGAACTTTAATAAAAAACAAACTCTATTTCGACATCAATGCTTTTTTCTATAAGCTTAAGAATGCCATAGTTCAACGAAGAGATTCCTCAGGTGCAGATTATTTTCAAAATGCCGGTTCCGCCCGTCAGAATGGAATTGAAACGTATCTGTCTTATGAATTAATCAACAATGAATTCAGGTTTTTTAATCACGCCTTTCTATATGCAAGCAATACTTTGAATGATTTTCATTACAAACAATTCAAGCAACTCGACGACAATTTTTCAGGCAACAAATTGCCCGGAGTAGCGCCTGAAACTTTTGCTGGAGGAATTGACCTGGATACAAAAACAGGATTGTACCTGAACAGTACTTATTTTTTCAGTGGCAAGATTGCTTTGGATGATGCGAATACGTCTTTTGCCAATTCCTATAATCTAATCGGGATGAGGATCGGTTATAAAAAATATATTTCAAAAGAAACAAGAATGGAAATATTTGCAGGCGCTGAAAATATTTTAAATGAAAAGTATAGTTTGGGAAATGATATCAATGCTATTGGTGGACGATATTACAATGTTGCTGCCGGAAGAAATTTTTATGCAGGAATCACGTTCCGCTTTAATAAAAAAAAGGATTCTGTAGAATAATTCTTTGCTAAACCCTCTTAATTTATTCTCAAAAAGCAATAAATCATCAACTAAATAACACGGAAATCAGAAAATAAAAATTCCAGTTAATTGTTTGTTTACTGTCCAGAGGATCTCATTTTGTTTCAGCATTTTTTAAATAATCAGCCAATCTTGCTATCGCTTTTGCATCAATAACAATCTGATCCTGCGCTTCTTTCCAGTTTCTTTGTTCTATTGCTTCGCGAATGCCCGGCATTGTTTTTACACCATAGCCTGTATAAAATCCCGGTGCATAAATGCTGTGCTTATACCACGGCCTGCGCGGCAAACCTGTTTCGGTTAGTAATTGCTGCTCTGCACGGTAAAGTGATCTGTTGAAATCTTCTGACACAGCGTTTGATTTCACTTTTTGTTTAAAAACCGATTGCAAACTATCCGCACTTTTTTTCAAATCCTGTAAAGCATTTTGCAATGGCGAAAAATCCAGGAAAGGCACATCTGGTTTCGCTTCAGGCAACTTCCATTTCTTGATAGGATCTTCTCCTACCGCATAATCTTTATCACTGATCATTTTATTTTCAATCTCCGTACTTTGTCTTGAGCTGGATAAAAGATTTTGCAATTCATTTGAATATCCATCTATTGTTTTGTACAAATGAGTAAAATCAAAAGGAACTGCTTCTGCATTCGCCACTCTTAAAACCGCGCGGCCGGCTGTTTGAGCAAGTGCTACCTCGTATTTAAATCCAGGATCTTTAAACGTGGTAAAATCATAGTAGGAATCATAAATAGAATGATACTCGCCGCCACTTCCTTCTCCCCCAAAACCCAAATCCAGTGAAGGAATTCCTGCATGCTGAATGAACGAAGAATAATCTGATCCGGATCCCATGGCGCCTAATTTTAAATCCTTATCATCCAGTATTTTTTGTTTTGCTTCAGACGTAGTTGCTTCTATAGCATCATGCGCTTTCCTTCGGTCAAACACCGAAACATTTGTTTCCGGATCCATCACAGTTTTGGAGATTTCATCCATTAAAGGTTCCAACGCATGCGACCCTTCAGCATAGAAAAAACCACGTTCATTATTATCTGAATTGATATAAACGACCGCTTTTTGTTGCAATTCTTTTTCATGAGTTTCCAGCCATTCCGTTGAACCAAGTAACCCAGGTTCTTCACCATCCCATGAGCAATAAACCAAAGTTCGATCAGGTTTCCAGCCGGTTTTTAAAAGTTCTCCAATCGATTTGGCTTCTTCCAGCATGGCCGCTTGTCCACTGATCGGATCAGCCGCACCATTCACCCAGGCATCCTGGTGATTTCCCCTGATCACCCATTCATCCGGAAATTTACTTCCCATTACTTTTGCGATCACGTCATAACAAGGCACAATATCCCAATTGAAAGCAACCTTCAAATGAACTTTGGTTTTTCCGGGGCCAATGTGATAAGCAAATGGCAAACCTCCATGCCAGTCTCGTGGAGCCACCGGTCCATCCAGCGCTTCCAGCAAAGGTTTGGCATCATGGTAACTGATCGGCAATACCGGAATTTTCAAAAGATTAGGCGCTTTTAACCTGTCCAATCTTTTTGCATCTTCTGTAGCGCCAACACCAGGTGTTAAAGGGTCACCCGGATAAATAACCATGTCCATAACTGAACCTCTTTGCACACCATATTCATTTTTAAATGGTCCTTTCGGATAAACATCGCCGGCAAAATATCCGTCATCGATAGGATCACTATAGATAATACAACCAATCGCCCCGTGTTCCTGGGCTACTTTTGGTTTGGTTCCCCGCCAGCTTCGACCATATTTTGCAATTACAATTTTCCCTTTTACACTAATCCCCATTTTATCCAGGATTTTATAATCATCCGGCAAGCCATAATTAACAAAAACCAATTCAGCTGTTACGTCGCCATCGGCGCTATAGGCATTATAGGTTGGTAGCTGGCCATCCTGACCGCTTGTAGGATCTTCTTTAATTGCGGGTTCTTTCAGGATCGCTTTATACGTTGTAGGTGAAATCATTTCCAGTTCTCTCGTTTTAGGCGTAGGGAATAAAACATGAAATGTTTCAATCTGCGCATCCCAACCCATTTTTTTATATAGATCCAAAATATATTCTGCATTCGCCTTACTTCCAGGAGAGCTAATATGGTGCGGTTTTGCTGAAAGAATTTTCATAGTTGCCCCAATATTTTCGGCGCTTAGATTTTTATCAAACTGAGATTCCAGCGATAATTGGCCGTCAACATTTTTTTCATTGAATCCAATTATTTTTTTGCTTTGGGCAAAGGAGGAATGGATGACAAAAAGGAATAGAAAAGTGAGAATTGGTTTGAACATATAAGAAGTGATTTAGATTTCTAAAACTACTT
>JBDTJV010000251.1:0-7190 GCA_039935675.1 Ginsengibacter sp.
AGCCAGGACACCGCTTCTGTTTATTATGATAAAGCCATTAAAAATACCACCGATCCTTTGATGGATATATATGCAAATCTCAACAAAGCGAAAATGCTTAAAAGTAAGGATCCTGCAGAAATAGATAAAGGGATTTCACGGCTTCTATATATGGCCCGTAAGGATAAATTTAAACCTTACCGGGATATTATTTTCTATTCGGCTGCACAACTTGCCATGGAAAAACCAGACACTACTGCCGCGCTTAAATATTACAAAACAAGTACGGTAAATAACCAGGAGAACAGCTCTCTGAAAAACCAGGCGTTTTTGCAAATGGCAGAAATAAATTATCTGAGGAAAAATTATAAGCAAGCCTATAATTGTTATGATAGCCTGCAGGCGGGTGATTCAGCCTTAAATTATACAGATATTCTTTCGAGAAAAAAGGCTCTTGCACAGGTGGTGATTAATTTGGATATTATCCAGCGGGAAGATAGTCTCCAGGCAATTGCTGCTTTGACACCTGCTGAAAGAGATGCCTTTTTAAAAAAATTATCTAAACAATTACAAAAGGAACGTGGTCTGAAAGAGGAAGAAAACTATATGGGAAGTTCCTCGGCGTTTAATAATGGCCGCAATCAGCAGGATATTTTTTCGTCCAATTCATCCAAAGGGGATTGGTATTTTTATAATAACGGACTGAAAACCCAGGGGTACAATGACTTTAAAAGAATTTGGGGCAAAAGGCAAAATGTAGATAATTGGCGATTAATGTCTGGAAACTCACAGCCGGTAGCGGCAGACCCGGCAGCTGCCAATTTTGGAGATCCGCTGGCGGCAGAAGCAAATGAGAAAAGTGGAGAATTACCAGTTACCAAAGAACAACAGGACATTTCCGAATCAGGGTTGCTTGCAAATGTGCCGCTTACAAAACCGGCAATGGATACCTCTAATTCAAAGGTTGCCCGTTCTATGTTCCAGTTGGGCAAAGATTATCAAAACCTTTTGGAAGATTATTATGCTGCTATTAATTCCTATGAGGAATCTCTGAAACGATTTCCTGATAGCTTGTATGGAGGAGATTTATATATGAATCTTTTTTATTGTTATCAGAAGATCGGAAATTCTGCCCGTGCAGATTATTATAAAAATCTATTGCTGAAAAATTTCGCAAAAACCAAATATGCTGAGACTGTTTTGCATCCTGAAAGCTTTAACCCATCCAATAAGGATACTGCCGCAACCCATCGTTATGATGACATCTATAATTTATTTATAGAAGGAAATTTTGACAAAGCCATCAAAGAAAAGAATTCCGCAGACAGCCTTTATGGTAAGAGCTACTGGAACCCGCAACTTCTGTATATTCAATCTGTTTATTACATTCAAAAACACGAAGATAGTTCAGCAATGAAGGTGCTTCACCAGATAGTGGCTGACTACCCAGGAACAGCTATGAAGACTAAAGCGGTAACGATGATTGATGTTTTGGGAAGAAGAGACAGTCTTGAAAAATACCTGACTAACCTGAAGGTAACCAGGCTAAAAGAGGATTCTCAGATCGTTGTGTTTGACGATTCTAAAATAGTCAGTCATATTACTGCCCGTGATACAACTAACCAAAAACCGATTTTAAAAAATACAGTGGTTAAGCCACAAAGTGTCACATTAAATCCGGAGAAAAAGTTGGCACCACCTATAAAAAATGCAGAATTCTCTTTTGACGCCAGTGATTCTCAAAATGTAATTATGGTATTGACAAAAGTGGATCCTGTGTACAGTAGTGAGGCAAGGAATGCTTTTGTGAGGTACAATGATCAGAGCTATTCTACCAATAAATTACAAGTTATTAAAGATACATTGGATAGTGCACGAACTTTGTTGGTCTTTTCTGCATTTGGCAATGCAGATGCGGCTATCAAATACCGCGACAAATTAAAATCAGATGCACCTACGCAGATTTCCTGGTTGCCGCCGCAGAAATATGCTTTCTATATTATTTCAGCCAATAATCTTGCAATCCTTAAACAAAATAAAGATTTGCAGAGTTATCTCGATCTTTTGAATAAAAAATATCCCGGGAAATTTTAATTGACATTTAAAAAAGACTTAGCTTTTCCGGTTTTAAAGAAAACAAAATGCAAAACGCTTCGAAAAAAAAGGTAAATAACAAAAAGAATAGTATAAAGCCGTCAGTAAAAATATTGTGGGCCATGGTGGCAATCGGGTTTGCGTTATTTACCCTGGTACTTGCAGCCGCTAACTTTGGTCTGTTTGGAAAATTGCCCTCACTACAGGAATTGGAAAATCCCCAGGCAAATCTCGCCACAGAAATTTACGCGAATGATGGGAAAACCTTAATGGGTAAGATATACACTGAAAACAGGGTTTCAGTAGATTATAAAGATATTTCAAAAAGCGTGATTGATGCTTTGATCTCAACAGAAGACATTCGCTTTTATGAACATTCCGGCATTGATCCCATTGCTTTGGGCCGTGCCATTAAAGGTTTTGGCAGGCAGGGAGGCGCCAGTACCATTACCCAACAATTGGCTAAAAATATCCTTGGGCAGGGAAGAGGTTCAGCGATGAAAAGAGGAATTGATAAAATAAAAGAATGGATAGTGGCTCTAAAACTTGAACGGAATTTTACCAAACAGGAAATTCTCGCTTTATACCTTAACCGCGTTTCATGGTTAAATGTTTATGGCATACGTAATGCTTCGCTGGTCTATTTTCAAAAAGAGCCATCCAAACTGACACCGGACGAGGCTGCGTTGTTGGTGGGCATGTTAAGCGGACCGGGCCAATATGATCCAAGGCGTCATCCGCAGGCAGCAATGGCCAGGCGAAATTTAGTATTAGACAGGATGGTGACTAATGATGACCTTTCTGATGCGCAGGCCACGATTCTAAAACAAAAGCCCCTTGGAATTAAATATAAACTGGTCAATGAAAGCATGGGTATTGCTCCCTATTTTCGCTCTGTGCTGTTGCGTAAATTGCAGGATTGGTGTAATACGCATACCGATCCAACAACTGGTAATAAATATGACCTTTACCGGGATGGTTTAAAAATTTATACAACTATAGATCCCAAATTGCAATTGTATGCTGAAGAAGCGGTAGTACAACATATGACATCCATGCAAAAGAATTTCATGAGGCAACTACCTAAAAATGTTTGGAAAGGACAGGAGGATATTATAAACAATGCGATGAAGGAAAGTGAGCGCTGGAAAAACATGAAGGAGGGTGGGGCTTCGGATGCAGATATAAAAAAATCATTTCATATTCCGGTAAATATGAAAGTTTTTGCCTGGAATAAAAACCGGGAAACAGATACGGTAATGACGCCGATAGACTCTATTAAATACTGCAAACAAATGATGCAAACAGGATTCTGTGTAATGGATCCTGTTACGGGGGAAATAAAAGCATGGGTAGGTGGAATCGACTTCAAATGGTTTAAATATGATCATGTAACAGCTAACCGGCAGGTGGGTTCTACATTTAAACCGATTCTCTATACCCTTGCCATTACCGATGCCGGACTTACTCCGGACAGTTATTTGGGTGGAAAATCGATCACTCTTGCCAACAAAACCATTACCGGTCCGGGTGGTACGATGGCTTATTGCCTGGCAAAATCTATTAATGTGGCTGCATTTGATCTGATGAGCCGGATCGGTCCGAAAAAAACAGTAGAATTCGCTCATTTATGTGGTATTAAAAGTAGTATACCACTGGTTCCTTCTATTGCGCTAGGCTCTGCAGATATTCAATTGATAGAAATGTTACAGGCATACACCATGTTTCCTAACAGGGGATTTAATACAGAGCCGGTTTACCTGGCCAAAATTGAAGACCGGAATGGAAATGTTTTGCAAACTTTCGGAACACAGGTAAAACAAGTGATCAGTGAAGCAGACGCTTACACCATGGTTAGAATGATGGAAGGTGTAGTGGATTATGGTACCGGTGGTGCCATGCGATGGAAATTTAATATTAATAGCCAGATCGGTGCCAAAACCGGTACAACAAATGATAATACAGACGGTTGGTTTATCGGTTATACGCCTCAGCTGCTCGCTGGTGCATGGGTAGGTTGTGATGATCCTTTTCTTCATTTGCCAAAATATGGAACCGGCGGAGGTAGCGATATGGCGATGCCGGAATGGGCCTTTTTTATGAAAAAAGTATATGCGGATAAATCATTGGGTATTGATCCTAAAGCGACTTTCCAAAAGCCTGCAGAATTAAATAATAATCCCATTTTTGCTGATCAGAATTTTGCAGCAATTGCAAAAGAGGGCCATGGTTCCGATTCTTCAGACGTGCAGGGTAATGGAGATGCCGAAGATTATGCACCTTCTTCAGATGTACCAGTTGAATCAGATTTTAGTAAACCATCTAACCCATCGAAGAAAAATACTTCAGAGCCACCAAAAATCATGGGGCCAACTAATTATTTTCCAAAAAAGGATACCATAAAAGAACCTGTAAAGAAAGGGAAAAAATCTCCTGAAAAAGATTCAAAAGGTGGGAATGATTATTAATTAGATCGACAGTCTTAAATATTAATATTAAAAAAGCGAACATTATATTTGTAAGCTAAAAAAATCAAAAAAAATTATATGAAAAAAACATCATTTTTATTTGCCGCAGCCTTTTGCTTTTCGACGACGGCATTTACACAATCGAACGCAACTTTACATTTACAAAAGGGACAAAAATTCAAGGTTGAAAATAAAATTGAGACCACAAGTTCCACACAAGTTCAGGGACAGGCAATGGATTCAAAAGCCAACATTACTTCTACTTATAATATTGAAGTAAAAGACAAAGTCAACGATAATTATAATCTTTCAAACACTATTTCCCATATACTAATGAATATGGAAATGATGGGCCAGTCTATCAATTTTGATTCTGATAAAAAAGAAGACATGGATGGCATGGTTGGCGAAGGATTAAAGGATTATATTAATAAGCCCCAGGATGTGCAAATGGATAATTCCGGTAAAATTATTTCAGATCCAAAAGATACTTCAAAAGCTACCGCTATTGCAAAGCAGCTCAACTTCGCCCAATCGGGATATGGCACCCAAATGACATTTCTTGCTATACCTAAAAATTCTAAAGTTGGCGCTTCCTGGACTACAAAAACAAATGCGGAAGGTATTGAATCTACTAATAATTACACCATTAAAGAGATCAACGGTGATGTGGCGACTGTTGCGTTAGCAGGAACGGTTTCAACCAACATGACCATGAAGCAAAACGGAATGGATGTAGTTACCAAGACAAGTGGCAAGATGTCTGGAGAAGAAAAAGTGAATATAAAAACGGGAGTAATTCAGTCAAGTACTACCACCGGGGATGCTTCAGGAACTGTTACAGCAATGGGCCAGGATTTTCCTAGTTCCACTAAATTAACTTCAACCACTACTGTTACCTCTTTATAGATTATTTTTCTGATTTTTTAAAAAGCCCTGCAACAGCGGGGCTTTTCTGATTAATAAAATATATGTTTCTTTAGTAAACCAACTTATATGTTTGTTTCTTATTTTGATGGTAGATAAGGAGCAACCAACTTTTTAAGATTAACCTATATCTTATAATTACTACTTTCGCAAAGTGAAAAAAATCCAGGGTTACATTTTCTACTTTCTGTATTGGATATTGTTTTTTGTAGCAGCAAGAATGACTTTTATTTTTTATCATTTCTCTCTTACAAAAACACTTAGCTCTTTAGATATTTTAAAAGTTTTTGGTTATGGATTGAGAATGGATGCGTCTTTTGCAGCATATATCTGCATATTTCCCTTTCTTTTATTTTTAATAAAATCAATTTTTTTAAACTTTCCCATCAGGCAAATTACCAGGATTTATACCTTCGTTTTAGTTCCTTTTTTTTGTTTTTTGATCATTGCAGATTTGGGATTATACACTGCATGGGGATATAGAATGGATGCAACACCGCTTCAATATTTTAAGACCCCTAAAGAAATGTTGGCAACCGTTTCTTCCGCTCCTTTGATTCCTCTAATACTTATCTTCATTTTTTTAACGGGCATTTTTGTTTTTATTTACAATAAATATTTCTATCCGCTTATTGACCGAAATCAAAAAAGATTTCAAATTGGTTCCCTTTTCATCAGCGTTTTTCTTCTTGCTTTTTTATTTGTTCCTATTCGTGGAGGTATTCAAAAAATACCGATGAACATCAGTGATGTGTATTTTTCTGAAAAAGTTTTCGCTGACCATGCAGCTATTAATTTGCCATGGAATATCATGTTTTCTATATTGAACATGCATGACAATAAAAATCCTTTTAATTATTTTCCAATAAAAAAAGCAGGAGAATTGGTAGGTAGTTTGTATGCTACTGGTCCTAAAAAAATTCCTTCCATTCTATCAGTAAGCAAGCCTAATGTTATTATTATCCTCCTGGAAAGCTTTACGGCGAAATGGATTGGTTGCCTTGGCGGAGTTCCAAATGTAACTCCAAACCTGGATAGTATTGCCGCTGACGGCTTATTATTTACCCATATTTATGCGGCTGGTGACCGTAGTGAAAAAGGACAAGTCGCCGTGTTAAGTGGTTATCCAAACCAGGCGATCACTTCTATTGTCAAAACACCTACAAAAACGCGGAACCTGCCTTCTATCAACCAGGAACTGGAAAAGATAGGTTATCATTCCAGCTATACCTACGGAGGAGAGCTGGAATTTGCCAATATCAAATCGTACCTAATCAATATTGGTGTGCAAAGATTGGTGGACAAATATTCTTTCCCTGTTTCTGAAAGAACCACTTCATGGGGAGTGCATGATCAGTATGTTCTCGACCGGTTTTATAAAGACATTCACAAAGAAAAGCAACCTTTTTTTGCTGCTTTATTTACGCTGAGTAGTCATGAACCGTATGATGTTCCCATGAAGCCGCGTTTTCCGGGAAAGGATGAAACTACTCTTTTTAAGAACTCCGTTTATTATACAGATAGCATCATCGGTCATTTTGTAAAAACTTTAAAACAGGATACTCTTTGGAAAAATACCCTAATTGTTTTTGTTGCAGATCATGGCCATCCGCTTCCCGGCTATGATCCAAACGACAGGCCATCCAAATTTCGCATTCCTTTGATAATGTCCGGCGGCGCTTTATCCATCAAAGGGAAAATAAATACTATCGGATCACAAAC
>JBDTJV010000252.1:0-6819 GCA_039935675.1 Ginsengibacter sp.
ATGCTACACCAGGTTATTACATTGGCCGTAACATTATTGACCAGATCTTAAACCAGCCAGGTTGTGTAGGAATTAATTTCCGCAAATGCCTTTCAGCAGAGAACGAAGAACACCTGGTTTATACAGCTGTATCTGCAGATGGTAAAGACATTCTTTCTTATTCCATGGTAACTCCTACCGGTGATATTGAGAAACATGATGGAATCGTTGCCGATAAAATTGTTATTGACTGGAGTATTTGGAACGATAAAAAATCATCATAGTTAATAAAAATTATAAGATATAGGTCGTCGTTGTATTTAAAATGTAGTTATATTTGGGAAAATATCAACTGCAATTTTAAATTTATTATTATATACCGGCATTTTTTCTTGCACTTTCCCCTTGTTGTTTTATTTTGTTTTTAAAAGAAAAAGTAACAATAAGGCACTAAGGATCGTACTATTTTATATAGTGTATTGCATAATTAATGAAGGTTTGAGCTTTTACCTACAAAAGGAGCATAGTGAATATTCGATTATATTATTTAACGTTTTCACTTTAATAGAATACTCTTTTTTCTGTTTCTTTATTTATTCAATTCTACCTGAGAACAAAATTAAAGCAGTTATACTATCAGTATGGGCTGCATTCCTATTATTCGCTATCATTGATGTTTTTCTAATAAGTAAAACACAACAATTTGATTCAATTACATCTGGAATTGAATCTATCATTATTTTTTTACTTTGTGTCACGTATCTTTATATCAGGCTAAGGGAATCTACCAACTTATCATTTTATTCCACTTTCAATTTTTGGGTTGTAATTACTTTTCTTATTTATTTTTGTGGAACTTTTTTTCTATACATCTTCGCGCAAAGTATGAGCGAAAGTAAAACATTTCAAAAGCAATATCTTATCATCAATATTTCATTTAATATTTTAAAGAATGTCTTGCTTTGTGTAGCAATGACCATGAAATTAAATAGTACAGTAAATCAGCAAAAAACCTTGGTTCCTGATTTAGATGATGATCTTTTCCTTCATAATAAAATTAATTCTTTCGATTAATGTTTTTTTTACAGGCTAAAACTGCATTTGGCGTTTCCGGTATTTTGATCCTGGGAACTCTTGGAATGTTCTTTATGGCCATTACGCTTGTTTTGATAGTAGTATTTCATCAAAGACGGGTAATCAGGTTCAATAAACAAATACAAAAAATGGAAGAGGAGAGGCAGCAAATGCTTTTGCGTGCCTCCATTCAATTTCAGGAAGAAGAAAGACAACGTATTGCTGCAGATCTGCACGATGATGCCGGACCGCTGCTGGCAACTGCTCGTTTATATCTTAACGAAAATCTGATCCACCAGGAGCCTGAAGTACAGCTTCAGTCTATTTTTAGTGCCAAACAAATTATTGACGATAGCATCAAATTAATCCGAAATATTTCTCATAGCCTAATGCCGCCGACACTGAAAAATTTTGGACTGGAAGCAGCAATAAAAGATCTTTTTGAAAAAATAAACGGATCGGGACAAATTAATGCCAGCGCGCGCTTTCATGACAATCGCGAAAGGCTTAAAGACGAGCAGGAACTTCTTGTTTTTAGGATAGTTCAGGAACTGGTAACCAATATAATTAAACACAGCAACGCAGGATTTATTCATCTTACTCAAAATGCACAAGGAAATATTGTTTATTTTCGCATTCATCATGATGGCCGGGGAATTTTGCAAAAGGATTTTGAAAAGATGGAGCACGATTCTACCGGGTTGGGGCTTAAAAATATACAAAGCAGGGTAAGGGTTTTGAAAGGGAAAATATTTTTTGAAATAGATAATACACATACGTATTATAAGATTACCATTGAAGTGCCTCGGCAACCGATCAAATAAATTTTTTAAATTTGTAATATTTAATAGTATATTTTGCCTTTAAGCTGTTCAATATGATCCCCGAAACTATTAACGTAGCCATAGCAGACGATCACAAAATCTTCAGAAAAGGAGTAATTCTTTCTCTGAAATCATTCCATAATATTAAGTTTACACTTGAAGCGGACAATGGGGAAGAATTGATAAAGGGCATTGAAAAGGAACAACCGGACATCGTTTTGATGGATTTAAGGATGCCGGTAAAGGACGGAATTGAAACTACTAAATATCTTAATAAGCATTTCCCCCAAATCAGGATTCTAATTTTGACTATGTTTGAAGACGAAAGGTTTGTGGGACATCTAATGGACAGTGGAGCCAACGGATATTTATTAAAAAGTACAGATGCCGCAGAAATAAAGCAGGCAATCATGGATGTGATGGAGACCGGCTTCTATTTGAATAATTTTGTGAACCGTGTACTGATAAAAAAGAACTACGCCAAGCAAAAATTTAATCCAAATCTAAACAGCCAGATCGTTATCAGTGAAAGAGAAAAAGAGGTGCTTTCGTTGGTTTGTATGGAATTTACTGCGAGTGAAATCGCCCAGAAAATGGAACTCAGTCCCCGAACAGTAGAAGCAATCAAAGATAGGTTGATGGAAAGATTTGGTGTGAAAAATTCGGTGGGCCTGGTTTTCTTTGCGATGAAAAATTCTTTAATAGATTAGGTTAGATGGTTTATTAGTTAATTGTCTTTAGAGAGTTAAGTCTGTTTAGATAGTTTCCATATATAGACAGTTGATAAACTAAAATGAAAATCCCTTTTATTTATTTGTTTACTGCAAATAAGAAGTAACAGGTAAAAATTTAGAAATTAAAATTGCATATCAGGAATTTCAGAATCTATTATCAATTTTCCTTCTGTTTTACTTTTTATTTCTTCTACTGTAACTCCGGGTGCTTTTTCCAATAATCGAAAACCCTCTGGTGTAATTTCAATAACAGCAAGGTCAGTAACGATTTTTTTTACACATTTAATTCCGGTTAAAGGAAGGGCGCAATTTTTCAAAAGTTTAGATTCTCCTGCGCGGTTCGTATGCATCATCGCAACAATTATATTTTTTGCGCTTGCCACAAGGTCCATCGCTCCTCCCATTCCTTTTACCATTTTGCCGGGTATTTTCCAACTGGCAATATCTCCATTTTCACTTACTTCCATTGCGCCCAAAACTGTAAGATCTACTTTTCCGGAGCGTATCATTCCAAAACTCATAGCACTGTCAAAAAATGAAGAACCGGGTAGGGTAGTTATGGTTTGTTTTCCTGCATTAATAAGATCAGGATCTTCATCTCCTGCAAAAGGAAACGGGCCCATTCCGAGAAGACCATTTTCTGATTGAAGGGTTACACTTATTCCATCCGGAATGAAATTAGCCACCAGGGTAGGAATGCCAATACCAAGATTTACATAATAACCATCTTTTAATTCCCTGGCTATCCGTTTAGCAATTTGATTTTTGTCTAACATAATTAATGTGCTAATGTGATGATATGATTATTCGCAAATGTGTTGATCAGGACATCGGCCAATCACCGAATTAGCTAATTACGAACAGTTCTTTGCTCTATCCTTTTTTCAAATACTGCTCCCTGGAAAATACGGTGAACATAAATACCTGGCGTATGTACCTGGTTTGGATCTAGTTGGCCGGCATCCACTAGTTCTTCAACCTCTGCGATGGTGATTTTTCCGGCCATTGCCATTGACGGGTTAAAATTTCTTGCCGTTTCTTTATAGATTAAATTCCCTGCTGTATCACCTTTCCACGCCTTTACGATTGCAAAATCTGCATCAAACGCATATTCTAACAAATATTCTTTACCATTAAATTCGCGGGTTTCTTTTCCTATTGCCACTTCCGTGCCCACTCCGGCCGGAGTAAAAATAGCAGGCATTCCATAACCCGAAGCCATGCACCTCGTAGCCAGGGTTCCCTGTGGGATTAATTCTACCTCCAATTCACCGGATAATAGCTGTCTTTCAAATTCTGCATTTTCACCTACGTATGAAGCGATCATTTTTTTTAATTGTCTCTTTTGTAGTAACAAGCCAATTCCAAAATCATCAACGCCTGCATTATTAGAAATGCACGTCAGGTCCTTCACGCCTTTTTCTACTAAAGCAGCAATACAATTTTCAGGAATACCACACAGGCCGAACCCGCCAAGCATTATTGTATTTCCGTTCGTGACATCAAAAATAGCCTCTCTCGCACTTTTGTAAACTTTATTCATTTCAATTATTTTTCAATTGCCTGAATTTTCTTTTGATGGGTTGGTTTAAATTCAGAAACATTTTCACGTTCTTTCTGAGCATAAAGGCTATCAAAGATACGTTTTAAAATATCCGGATGTTTGACATACCAGTTATAACTTTTATTAAATGAAGCGGAGTCAATATGATGAATTTTAAAAACACGGTGAGATAATTCCTTTGTTTCAGCAGCCTGATTTACCAAAGAGTCTTTCATAGAAATTTCAGATGCCAGGGACTGGGCACTCATCACATCCCACAAAATATTTTTCATTTCGGTTGGCTTAATGATGTCTGTCGGTAGATCGTCGGCTGAATAACATGCCCCTAAAAAAATACAGGTAAGCAAGAAAATAATTATTTTATTCATTTTAACTGGTCCTCGTATTTAGTGGCCGAACTTACATCGAGATGAATGAGGAAATCCAGTGCTTTTGCTTTATCAGGCGGACTTGCCTTTGAAAATACCTGGATCATTTCCTGGGTTTTTGCCTGGAAAAAAAACTGCAGGATCATAGTATTTGGATTATCAGTGTTGAAGCTATTCAACATGTTCAATGAATTCAGAATTTGTGCTCTTCCAACTGCCTCCTGGTCATACAATTTATCAAGCCCCATCCTGTAATAATTATACGTCGCATCATGAAATAAAGTGTATTTGCTGTTTAACAGATTTTCTGCCAGCCAATACCTGTTACGGTTTCCGTCAAAGGGTTTCCATCCGGAGATATTTCTTCCTTCCGGAGCATTATCAATAATATTTTGTGCTTTTTGGAAATAGGGATTTCCTCCTCTTGGTGAAAAAGAATCATAATCGAAACCAATGATCATATCGATCCAATAGGCAAAAATGGCGGTAAGATTGGAAACAAGCGGATCGGTTCCTGAAACTCTTGTTTCATTAAATTCGAGCTGTTGAAACTGTACATATTTAAAAACGACATCATTATCCTGGTAATTAATAATAGGAGAAACATAAGTGCTATTAAATACCGGCCGTCCCGATTGAATGGTTAATGATGCTTTGTAAACATCCTGGTCACCTCCAGGTTGAAGATTTAATAAAAAACTACATTGTATTTTTTCACCTGTTGTGAAGTTATCAGTTGTCCACTTCCTGTTGTTTACAAAATTATTTAAAGCAGTTTGAAGTGTTTCAAACACCGCTTTATCCACGCTCGTACCTACACGATTACTAACAACACTAACCCTGGCGTTCAACTCTTGCGAACGTCCTGAAAATGCTGTAAAAACCAGCAAAAAAAACAGGGAAATTTTATGCATTTTTATAATTAATAATAGTGTTAATAATGTCTTCTGCTACTTGTTTCTTGTTTTTGGAAGAAAATGTAAATTCTTTCTTGTTACGATCAAAAATAGTGATTTTGTTAGTATCAATTCCAAAGCCGGCTCCTTCATCATTCAATGAATTTAGAACAATAAAGTCTGCATTTTTTTCGGATAATTTCTTAAGAGCATTTTCCTTTTCGTTATTGGTTTCTAAGGCAAAACCAACCAAAACCTGGTTTGATGATTTTCTTTTTCCTGCTTCAAGAAGAATATCTTTAGTTTTTTCGAATTCAAGGGTAAATATCTTATCCTGTTTCTTGATCTTTTCAGCACTTTTATTTTTCGGTGTATAATCAGCCACGGCAGCGGCCATTATTATAAGATTGTATTCTTCCAAATGATCCATGCACGCTTCGAACATCTCATTTGCAGAAACTATATTTGTTACGTTGATCGAACCATTCACCATTAACGAGGAAGGACCCAAAACCAGGTGCACATCTGCTCCGCGCGAAGCCAATTCTTCTGCGATGGCAATTCCCATTTTTCCGCTGGAATGATTTGAAATGAAACGGACGGGATCTAATGCTTCGTAGGTGGGGCCTGCAGTTACCAGTGCCTTTTGTCCGGCAAGCTGTTTTCCTTTCGAAAAGAAATCGATAAGAAAATTAAGCATTTTTTCAGGTTCTTCCATTCTTCCTTCCCCTGTGAGTCCGCTCGCGAGTTCTCCATAATTTACTGGAAAAAAGATGTTACCATATCGTTTTAAAATTTCAAGATTATTTTTCGTAGATGGGTGGTGCCACATATCTTCGTCCATAGCTGGTGCAATTAAAACAGGGCAATTTGAAGATAAGTAAACAGCAAGTAATAAATTGTCACATATTCCATTGGCCATTTTAGCCAAAGTATTGCAGGACGCAGGAGCTATAATCATGGCATCAGCCCAACGGCCCAGCATTACATGATTCGACCAACCATCATTGTCAGATAAATCAATGAGTGTTTTATTTCCGGAAAGCGTAGAAAAAGTAAGTGGAGTAACAAATCCAGTAGCGCCTTCTGTCATTATCACCTTTACTTCCGCACCTGCTTTTACCAGTAAACGAACAAATAAAACAGATTTATACGCTGCAATGCTACCGGTAACTCCTAATAGAATTTTTTTTCCTTTAAGCACTTTAAAAATATTTATCGGAAAGATACATTTAATTAAAAATGGCGGAAAGATCCGCCATTAAAATTATCATTTCTTATGAATAAATTCTGAATAAAATAATTAATCAAAAAGATTATCCTCATTTCTGCGGAAATAGATTTTATCCTCCATAAATTCTGCAGTTGCAAGCAATGCCG
>JBDTJV010000253.1:0-4767 GCA_039935675.1 Ginsengibacter sp.
TCAATGGAGTATAAAACTGGCTTCCGATTTCGATATCATGTTTGTCAATAGCTTTGGATTGCCATTTTTTACAGGATTTACCTTCTTCTTTGTACTGCTTGCTCTCCTTATTTATATCATGTTAAGGCTGGCAAAGAAAAAGAACTGGAATTTTTTAAGGCTCGCCATGTGGAGCTTTGCTTTTATTCTGCTCGGATTTTCCACGTATTTTACAACGATGATCCGCTCCCTTGCAGATCCTGCCGTAGATATGTTTAACGTAGATAATCCACTAAGTCTTGAAGGATACTTAAGCCGTGAACAATACGGCGATTGGCCTATTTTAAAAGGACAGGATTTTACAGATGAACCCACTGATCAAAAATATGAAGACTCTTATGTAAAAGGAGCTAATAAATATGAAAAGAAGGGTAAAAAAGTAGTGACTGTTTACGATCCTTCTGATCTTCATTTTTTCCCAAGAATGTGGGATAATAGTAATGACCAGGGCCATGCAGATTATTACGCAAGTTTTGCCAACATTGGAAAAGATCCGAAAACGGGGAAATATTATTCAAACCCTACTATGGGTGATAATATTGCTTTTTTCTTCAGTTATCAGCTTAACTGGATGTACTGGCGATATTTCATGTGGAATTTTGCCGGAAAACAAAACGATCTGCAGGGCATAGATATGGGCAATGTTAGGGATGGAAACTGGCTCACGGGTATTTCATTTTGGGATAATGCGCGCCTGGGAGATCAAAGCAAAATGCCGGAAGCTTTAAAGATCAATAAATCTCATAATCGCTTATTTGCACTACCGCTGTTATTAGGAATTCTGGGTCTGATCTATCAATACAAAAAAGATAAAGAAAATACGATAGTTGTTGGATTGCTCTTCTTTTTTACAGGTATTGCGATTGTAGTTTATCTTAACCAGGCAGGCAACCAGCCACGTGAACGTGATTACGCATACGTAGGATCTTTTTATGCCTTTGCTATGTGGATTGGCATTGGTGTGATGTATGTAAAAGAGCTTCTTGAAAAATACATGAATTCCAAAACTGCCAACTATGTTGCAGGTGCAGTTTGTGTGCTCGCTGTTCCTATTTTAATGGCAGGCCAGGAATGGGACGATCATGATAGAAGCAGAAAAACACTTGCCCGCGATATTGGAGTAGATTACCTGCAAAGTTGCGCTCCAAATGCGATCCTTATAACTTTTGGAGATAACGATACTTACCCTCTTTGGTTTGACCAGGAAGTGCTTGGAATAAGAAGAGATATAAGAGTAATCAATTCAAGCTTACTTGGAACAGACTGGTATATTAACCAGCTTCGCTATGCAGTAAACAAAAGCGCGCCGATACCTGTTATCTGGCAACCAGAACAGATTTTGGGTAGTAATCGTGATGCCATTTATTATTTCCCCGACCTTCCAGGAGCAAAAGTAGATCAGACAAAACCAATGGATCTATTTACTATGATGAAAAATTATGCAGGAAGTAATGATCCAACAAGAATGTACCAGAATGGTTCAGATTTTCTGAATATTTTCCCAACCAAAAATGTGGAAGTACCCGTAGATACCGACCTGGTAAGACAAAACGGTACGGTTAACGCAAATGATACAGTAGTGAGTGAAATGCAGTTTACGATTCCTAAAAATGCATTGATGAAAAATGAGAGTGCTATTCTCAATATAATTGCCGCCAACAACTGGAAACGTCCTATTTATTTTACTTCTCCTTATGGTGATCTTGGTTTTCAGCAATATTTAAGAACCGATGGACTTACCTACCGGTTGGTACCAGTAAAAAACAGTGAAGTAAACGATGACTGGGCTTATAAAGCAATGATGGATAAATTCCAATTCGGAGGCGCTAATGTTCCCGGAGTATATTTTGATGAGGAAAATCGCCGTCACTTAAATACGATCCGCATGCAGTTTGCACAGGTTGCTAATGATCTTGCTGATCATGGAAAACTGAAAGAAGCAAGAGATATGCTCGAAAAATGTGACAAACAAATGTTACAGGAAAACTTTCCTTATGGAATGCCGTCGCGGAGACAACAACAAGATCTTATTTCCGGGCAATTTTTGTTAGCATGTTACAAATCGGGAGATACCGTTTTAGCGAAAAAAGTTTCGGATGCTTTGCGTAAAGATCTGGAGCAACAGGTGATGTATTTCAATAGTCTCGATGCAGACAGGCAAGACAACCTGGCTAATGAAAACCAGGCCGTTCAGCAGCTCTTGCAACAATTACAGGGAATGGAACAATATTTTACCAGGCCAGCACAGATTATTTCACCGGAAAGCTCACATAGCATTATAAATGTACCTAAACCTAAAACGGATACACAGGCACACGATAAAACACAATAAAGAATAAATAAAAATATCCAGAATTAAATCCCGGTTCTTAATGAATCGGGATTTTTTGTTTTTGATAATTCGCATGCATTGGGGGCTGACCAAGGCTAAGACACAGTTCCCTTCCAGGGCTATTTTTTTAGTAGTGTATAAAATTTAAACTTCAAAATAGATTTCCCAATGTGCACCGTTCAAACTCCTGAAAGGCTGAATACTTAAGCATTCGGCAATTCCGCAAGAGTATTCTATCCTTCCGTCTGATGATTATTTAACAGCCTAAATAATAAGAATAAACCTTTTGTAAAGTAAATTGCAGTAAACAAACAAATAAAGAAGATTTCTATTTAGAATTATTAAACATAATCAAATGCGGCTCCATCATTTTTCAAAATTCGATCCAAACGAAAACAATAAGACCTCCTTTGAAAAGCTGTTAGACATTTTTATGCAATTGCTCACCTACACCAGCGGCGACGTTAGCGAAGCATTGAGCTGGCTTACCGAATTGGATAAAGAATATAATCTTACCGACGATGAATACGGCATGGGAGATTTCATTGAAGACCTGAAAGCCAAAGGTTATATTGATGAAAACAAACAAAAAGGAGAAATTAAAATTACCCCGAAAACTGAACAGGGAATCAGGAAGCGTAGCCTGGAAGAGATCTTTGGAAAACTCAAAAAATCAAAATCCGGAAATCACCAAACTTTCAAGCCAGGAAACGGAGAAGAAATTAATCCGGAAACAAGGCCTTTTCAATTTGGGGACACTTTAGAACAAATAGATTTTACAGAATCAATACGGAATGCACAAATCAATCATGGAACGGAAAGTTTTATGATGCAGGAAGATGATTTAGAAATCCGGGAGACGGATTTCAAAGCACAAACTTCAACTGTTTTAATGATCGATATTTCGCATAGTATGATCCTGTACGGCGAAGACAGAATTACACCTGCAAAAAAAGTGGCGATGGCGCTCAGCGAATTGATCACAACAAAATATCCCAAAGACACGATTGATATTGTTGTATTTGGAAATGACGCGTGGACTGTGGAAATAAAAGACCTTCCTTATTTACAGGTGGGTCCGTATCATACCAATACTGTCGCAGGGCTAGAACTGGCAATGGATATTTTGAGAAGAAGAAAAAATCCCAACAAACAAATATTTATGATCACCGATGGTAAACCCACTTGTTTAAAAGTAGGAAAGCGTTATTACAAAAATAGTTTCGGTGTTGACAGGAGAATTTTAAATCGTTGCATGAATCTTGCTGCGCAATGTAAAAAATTGAAAATCCCTATCACTACTTTTATGATCGCCAGTGATCCTTACTTGCAGAGATTCGTAACAGAATTTACAGAAACTAACAATGGTAAAGCATTCTTTGCTTCACTGGATCGGCTAGGTGCTTTTATATTTAAAGATTTTGAAAGCGGGAAGAGGAAGACGGTGTATTAGTAATATTAAATTCTTCTGTTTAAAAGTTTAGATGGTTTAGAATTTTTAGTTGAATAATTGATTTAAAATAAGTTTGTAACTTCCATAAAAAATGATGATGAAAGAATATCTTGTAAAAATTCCGGAAAACGAAGTGGAAACCATATCTAATGTACTGGAAAAATTTGGAGTTGAAATGAGCCCTGTAGAAATGAAAAAAGAAAAAAAGATTTTAAATAAAAAAAAAGGCGATCCTTTGGCTTTATTTGGTAAATACCCCGATTTTCCTTTAAATCCAAAAACGTTTAGAAAAGATTTATGGGCGAGAAACCAGCAGTTATAATAGATACCGATATCTTAATAAAAATATTTAGAGGAAACAAAGAGCATAAACGTATTTTACAGATTCTGTCTCCAGATTTAATTATTTCCTGTATTACACAAATGGAATTATTAATTGGATGTAACAATAAGAAAATGCAAGATGAAGTGCAAGAAAATCTAAATTCCTACAAAATTCTTCTAATAAATAACCAAATAATTTCAATTGCAAAAGAAATAATTTCGAAATATTCTTTTTCAAATAAAATGTCCATTGTCGATAATTTTATTGCTGCAACGGCAATTTTTTATTCTTTGGAAATTTATACAGACAATAAAAAGCATTTCAATTTTATCGAAGAGGTGACTTTGTTTTCCCCAGATAAATTATAAACATTAGCAGAAATATTAAGAAAAATAAAAATGGATATAAAAAATATAAAAACCCTCGGCCAACTCAAAGAAATTAATTACAAACCAAAATCAATCAAAGAAGAGTTACGTGAAAATCTTATCAAAAAAATCGGTAAAAAGGAAATTACTTTTCCGGGAATAATCGGTTATGAAGATTCGGTAATACCAGATACGGAAAGAGCATTATTATCCCGGCATAATATTTTATTTCTCGGGTTGCGTGGACAGG
>JBDTJV010000254.1:0-2652 GCA_039935675.1 Ginsengibacter sp.
GCAACCGCAGCTTCTTCCGCTTCTGATCGATTTAAAATTGTGTTTAGACAATTGGCAGCTCTTCCTGTAACCGTTACTTCAGTAACTGCCACATTAAAAAATAAAGACATTGAAGTTAAATGGAATGTGCAGAATGAAAGCGGCATTCAACAATACCAGGTTGAAAAATCAACAGATGGTATTCAATTCAACCAGGCTTCATCGGTGAATGCAAAAAACAGTGTGAGCGGTAGTTATTCATGGACAGATTTAAATGTTGCAGATGGAACTTATTATTACCGTATTAAAATAATTTCAGTAGATGGGAAAACAAGCTATACCCAGATCGTAAAAGTGATTTCGGGAAAATTGCTGGACCAGATATCGATATATCCTAACCCGGTAAAAGATGGCGTTATTCATTTACAATTAACCAACCAGCCAGAAGGAAATTATGGTGTACGACTATTTAACTCAATAGGCCAAATAATCGTTTCCAAAAAGATTGCTCATGCAAAAGGAACGTCTGAGGAAACCATTGTATGTCCAAATCTCGCTAAAGGAATTTATCAGTTAGAAGTGGTTAAATCTGATGGAAGTGTTGAAGTGATAAAAGTGATGAATTAGTATTTAGTAAAGTAAGAATGACAGATATATGTTCGTTTACTTTAAATAGATTCTCATTTTATCTAAAATTATCGTTATCTCTTTACTGAGAATGAACTAAAATAAAGTTTATAGTTGGTATCAAATAAAATACAATAATTCGTAATTATCCCGAAACTGAAATATAATTAATTCCATTCATACAAAATAGAAACCACGCTTATTTGTTGGTTTACTATAAAAAAAATAGAGAAATTCATGATCCGATCAATAGTGCATAAATGAATAGTTAAAACTATTTTTTCATTATTTGCAATTTTTTTAATTTTTTGACGTTTGTGTTGATTGAAATGTTAAAAAATTAAAAAAACCATATAAATGAAATCTCTACTACCTTTTTTATCAATCCTGTTACCAGGATTTTTTCTTTTATCAAATCCTGTATCAGCCCAGGCTCCGGCAGATCCATCTTCTATTATCGGTAAAGTGGTTTGCGGCTACCAGGGTTGGTTTACTGCCCAGGGGGACGGTTCACCTATAAATACCTGGTCGCATTGGTCTATAGGTAATCCGCCACAGGCAGGTGTTTTGCCAAATCCCAATCCTAACCTTGATTTTGATGTTTACCCGGATGTTTCTGTGTATAATCCGGCAAGTTTATTTACTACCAATTTTGCTAACCAGGGCAATGGCAATACTTCACAGCTTTTCTCCTCTTACAAACAGGATGTTGTAGACGAGCATTTTTCGCAGATGCAAAATAATGGTATCGATGGTGTTGCTTTCCAGCGGTTTATTTGGGAAGTATTGGTTGACCCAAGATACAAGGCCAACCGGGATTCATCAGCTGTACACGTAAGGAAATCAGCAGAAAAATACCAAAGGCTTTTTTATTTGACGTATGACATTACGGGCCTGGGCAATGTTCCGGCTGCCAGTGACCAGGCAAGATTTGATTCTTTAAAGAGCGATTGGTCCAACGATATGATTGGAAACCTGCAGTTCACTTCTTCACCCATGTATGCAAAACAAGGAGGCAAACCGGTAGTTCAGATTTGGGGAATCGGATATAATACTGGTATTGGAACCGCTGCCATCCAATTGGATTTGATCAATTGGTTTAAGGCACAAGGGTGTTATGTAATCATTGGTGTTCCTACAGGATGGCGCACAGGAACGGGTGCATCACAGCCAGGTTGGATCAATACTTACCTCGCAGCAAATATGATTTCCCCGTGGGCAGTGGGTGCCTATAATAATCAGTCTTCAACAGACCAGTTTAAAACAAGTTTTTTAAGCCCTGATCTGACTTATTGCAATTCAAAAGGTATTGCTTACCAACCTGTTATTTTCCCGGGCTTTTCATGGTCTAACTGGAATGGCGGAACCCAAAATCAAATACCAAGAAATAAGGGGCAATTTTTATGGCACCAGGCAACAAATCTGCGTTCCTTAGGTATTACCACAGCAGAAGTAGCGATGTTTGATGAATATGATGAAGGAACTGCAATAATGAACATGGCTGATGGTTATGACATGATTCCAACGAACCAGTATTTTGTTACCAGCAGTGCTGATGGTACGTATCTTTCTCCTGATTTTTATTTAAGATTGACCGGAGAGGCTACCAGGGTTATTAAAACGCTTGATCAATCTACCACAAATTTTACCATTCCTTATTCAAACGGACCGATATTTTTCCGGACCAGTAACGAGCAAAAATATGATGCAATAGCAGTAGTATCGAATTATACCACAACAGGAATGTCAGGTACTCCCACATGCACCACCGTTACAGGAACTCCTCACAGAGGCCTGTACTCTTTGAAAATGACAGGGAATGATAATTCTACCTCAAAATCTTATGCTTATTTCAATGCTTTTGCAGTCAATATTCCAGTAACAGATACTACCCAATTAAGCTTCTGGACCTATCCCGTAAATACCCTGGGAAGATTTGTTTCAGTAGACTTGTTATTTACAGATGGAACTGCTTTAAGAGACGCAGGTGCTTTAGATCAGAATGGAGTTTCAATGCATCCGGCCGCGGGCAGAGGCACTGTAGGC
>JBDTJV010000255.1:0-16430 GCA_039935675.1 Ginsengibacter sp.
CTAAATAACGCGCCATCATTAAAGGAAGAATTTCATTATAACTTTGTCCTCCTGTGGCTGCTGCCTGGGCCTGTCCTACCAAACCTGGCATCACAGCCAGGCCAAGCAATCCCGGTAAAATCACAATCAAAGGAACCAGCATTTTAAAACCGGAACCTATGATGGGAGCCATTTTTGCTGACCGTAAATCCTTCGCCGACAGCACCCGCTGTACGACTAAAAAATCAGTAGTCCAGTAACCAAATGAAATGACAAAGCCTAAGCCAAATACAATCCCGATCCACTGAATGCCCATCGGATTATCGTTAAAATGTCCGAGTGTTCTCCACATGTGCGTATAATCGCCGTGAGGAAGATTATGCTGGATCCTGCTTACCATGCCTTTCCAACCGCCAACCTCTACAAGCCCCAAAATAGGAACCAGCAAGGCTCCTGCCCAGATGAGCACAAACTGCAATACTTCATTGAAGATGGCAGAAAGCAAACCACCTAACAGTACGTAAACCATTACAGTAATTGAAGATACCCAGATACTGAAGTTTAAATCCCAACCAAGAATAACTTTCATTACCAGCGCCATCGCAAACATATTTACACCACTCATGAGCACTGTCATAAAGCCGAAAGAAATGGCTGATAACATGCTGGTGCTATTTCCAAAACGTAATTTTAAATATCCCGGAACGGAATGTGTTTTGGATATGTAATAAAACGGCATCATGATAATACCGAGGAAAAGCATAGCGGGAATTGCGCCAATCCAATACCAGTGAGCCGCTAAAATTCCATATTGATAAGATGCTGCTGCCCAGCCCATCAGTTCCAGGGAACCAAGATTAGCCGAAATAAAGGCCAGTCCTGCAATCCACATCGTCATTTTTCTTCCCGCAAGAAAAAAATCATCACCGGTTTTAGTGAATTTTACCAGGTAATATCCAATTCCCAATACTATCAGGAAGTAAACAATGATGATGAGCAAATCAGCCCAGTTTAATGAAATTAATCCCGGGGAAAGTAAAAAACCTTTGAAGAGAATAGCCATGGTAATTATTTTAATTTTTGTTATTGAATAATGATGATCTCTTTTATCTTACTGATAGTTCATTCCACCTCAATTCATTTTTAAAATCACGCAAATTTGTTTGTTTATTGATTAATACCATTTCAATTCCGGCCATCTCAGCGAAGTCTTCTAAATGTTCAGAAGTCAGGTTTTGGCTGAAACAGGTATGGTGTGCACCACCAGCTAATATCCATGCAGCACATCCTGTTTTCATATCAGGATAGGGTTTCCATAAAACTCTCGCCACCGGCAGTTTAGGCAACTCCTTTTCGGGAGTCACCGCCTTAACTTCATTTACAAGCAGACGGAAACGATTTCCCAAATCGATGATGGAAGCATTCAGTGCTTCGCCTCCGTTAACGTTGAAAACTAAACGAACGGGATCCGCTTTGCCACCAATTCCTAACGGATGAATTTCGCAGGATGGTTTATTCTTTGCGATGGAAGGACAAATTTCAAGCATATGAGAACCTAAAACTAATTCATTTTTTGGATCAAAATGATAGGTATAATCTTCCATAAATGAATTGCCACCTTTTAATCCGGACGCCATTACTTTCATAGCCCGAACGAGCGCTGCAGTTTTCCAATCACCTTCACCTGCAAAGCCGTAACCATCTGCCATCAGGCGCTGGGCAGAAATTCCCGGCAATTGAGTCATCCCATGCAAATCTTCAAAAGTGTCAGTAAACCCTTTAAAATTTCCATCTTTCAAAAACTTTCTTAATCCTAATTCTATCCTGGCCGCTTCGCGTAAAGAAGCATAATTTTCTTTCCCGTTTTTCAATGAAGCAGCCAGTTTATAATCTTGATTATATTGGCCACACAAATTATCAATTTGCTTTTCAGTTACTTTATTAATCACATTTACAAGATCCCCTACTCCATGTGTATTAACTGAGTATCCAAATTTCATTTCCGCTTCCACTTTATCCCCATCCGTTACAGCTACGTAGCGCATGTTATCGCCAAAACGAACAAACTTTGCGCCCTGCCAATCGTGCCATGCTGCTGCAGCCCGTGACCAGGTGCTGATATGCTGCTGCACCTCTTCACTCTCCCAGTGACCAACGACTACCTTTCTTCGTTTGTGCATGCGCGTCATAATGAATCCAAATTCCCTGTCACCATGTGCGCTCTGGTTTAAGTTCATAAAATCCATATCAATATCTTTCCATGGAATATCGCGATTAAATTGAGTGTGCAAATGACACAGAGGCTTGTGTAATATTTTTAAACCGTTGATCCACATTTTAGCCGGGGAAAAGGTATGCATCCAGGTAATAATGCCGATGCAATTTTTGGCAGTATTTGCTTCAGAACAAATGTTATAAATCTCTTCGGGAGTTTTCACGGTTGGTTTGAAAACAACCCTGACAGGAATTACAGAAGCGTCATTTAAAGACTTTGCAATAATCTGCGAGTGCTCTGCCACTTTGTTCAACGTTTCTTCTCCGTATAAGTGCTGGCTACCGGTAACAAACCATACTTCAAAAATTTTTAGATCGATCATGGTAAATATTTATCTTTTTGTTTGAAATTGTTTGATTGGATTGCAATTCAATATCTTTTATTTTTTTCAGCAAACCACAAGATCTTTTCACTTACTTTTCCATGCCTGGGAATATCAAATGCGCACAACGTCATCAATAAAAAAAACAATTTTCTCATATTCCTAAAAATCATTCCGGCCAAATGCGCATCAGCATTGCGTCATGAGCATTCACCATTTGTTGAAATTTATTTTTATAAATACCCAACTCTTTTCGGTTCCACAAATCCCTTAAGCCGGCCTTTTTAAAAGAACCAATATCATTAAATGAAAAAGAAATGTTTTGAGCTTGATTATCTAAATTAAAAACAGCAATATTTATTTGTTTACTGTTCAGCACATGAGAAATCCAGATGGCCTTCGCGCTATCCTGGTAAATACATTGCGGATGCTCTGCATTTTGGTCAACAGAAATTACTTCTTCGTTCATTAAAAGACTATCATCGAAAGCACGGTCTTCAGGCAGATTTCCGCCCATCATTAAAGGAGATTGATAAATGCACCAGAAAGTAAAATGAGTGCGCAATTCATCATCAGAAAAACGACTGTATCTTTCAGGGCCAACCGGTCCTCGTTTGGAAAGTTTCCCTATTTGCAACATATCACAATCAGGCCAATGGCCCGGCCCGCCTGTACCCTGCCATTGTTTCGCATAATTCATCATTCCCAAAATTTCTTTCCAGCTGTCCCAAAAATCATCCGCCATGCGCCACATGTTTGCATGTGTCATTACGTGAGTTGAATCCTTCAAAGGAGTTGCCCCCGGTGAAATACTTAAAACTACTGGCCTTCCGCAATTGTCAATTGCTTTTTTATAACCCTCAATTTCCGCAGTATGATACGGCCTTGAGATATCATCTACCTTAATAAAATCAACTCCCCATGAAGCATACAATTGCAATAAAGAATTGAGGTATTCCTGCGCTCCTTTTTTTGTCATATCCAGGCCATACATGTGATTGAGCCAGCTACAGGTTGAAGCAGTATCTGCGATTTGATCTGCAGTAATCCCATCAGTGCCAAGCACTTTTGTTTTAGCCCAAACTGCCTGGCGCGGAATGCCACGCATCACATGAATGCCAAATTTCAATCCCAATGAATGCACATAATCTGCAAGCGGTTTAAAACCTTTGCCCCCGAAACTGGAGGGAAATTTATCAGCCTGTGGGAGAAGCCTTCCATATTCATCCATTGCAAGCCAGGGAATATAGGAACCATCATAAAGTCGCTTTTGTTCGGGGTTTCCGATTTTGCTGTAAGGAGGATTATCATAGGCCCATAGAAAATCGACAACAATATATTGCCAGCCATAAGGCTTTAAATTCTTCGCCATATAACCGGCATTCGCCTTTACTTCATCTTCGTGAACGGCGGAACCAAAACAGTTATAACTGTTCCACCCCATTGGTGGAGTCATTGCTACTTTTTGTGCCTGCGCACTGGAAGCAAAACTTACGATTAATATGAGAAAAATTTTCTTCATTTTTTATTGTCCGTAGTAACTTCCGGGGCCATGTTTTCTTTCATAATGTTTTTTGATCAATGCATCTTTTAATCGCTCTGCATCCACGTTTATAGATAAAGTAAGATGAGCCATTAGCGCAACGTTTTCCAATACTGCACTGTTATAAACTGCTTTGGCAGCCGTTTTCCCCCACGTAAATGGTGCATGGTTACTTACTAAAATCATTTCCACTTCCTCATAATTTAAATTATTTTCTTTGAACCAATTTATGATCTGGAAACCTGTTTCATATTCGTAATTGCCCTGGATCATTTCATCACTCATTGGCGGCGCACATGGAATATCAACCGTATTGTGATCTGCATGTGTGGTCCCAAAAATGGGAATACTTTTCTGAGCCTGCGCCCATGAGGTAGCATAGACAGAATGCGTGTGTGCTATACCGTTAATCTTATCCCAGTTCTTGTATAAAACTGCATGAGTCTTTGTGTCAGATGATGGCCTTAAACTTCCTTCAACAATATTTGAATCAAAATCTACTATCACCATTTTTTCGGGAGTCAATTGTTCGTAAGGAACACCACTTGGTTTAATAGCAAACACACCCAAATCTCTGTCAGCCGCGCTTACATTTCCAAAAGTAAATAAAACCAATCCCAATTTTGGCAATTGCATGTTGGCTTCATAGGCTTCCTGCTGAATATGTTCGTATTTTTTCCGGTCCACTTTATTTTGTTTGTTGTTCAATGAATTTTCCTAACTGCTGGTATTTTACATATCGTTTCCTGTATATTTCTACTTTGTCTTTATCCGGAAAAAATTCTTTATCAAAACCACGTCCCATCGCTTTCATTGCATCTTCAACTTTATTATAAACCCCTGCTGCCGTTGCCGCAAACATGGCTGCTCCGATGGCACAGGTTTGCTCTGACCTGTGTATTTTTATGGGCATATCCATTACATCTGCCATGGTTTGCATAATGTATGCAGACTTTCTGGCCACGCCGCCAATACCGATCAAACCCTTCACCTGCACTCCTTGCTGGTTAAATCTATCTACAATTGCTTTGGCGCCGAAACAGGTTCCTTCAACCAGCGCTTTAAAAAAACGCGGCGCGTCGGTTCCCAAACTTAAACCGGTGACAGCAGCTTTTAATAATTGGTTGGCATCCGGCGTTCTTCTACCGTTTAACCAATCCACAGACAATTCATCATTTTCATCCAAGGCCAATTTTTCAGCTTCTTCCGAAAGACGCGTAATTATTTTATTTGAAATCTCTGCCGTAAGCTTTTCTGCAGTTTCAGCATCAATAAACGATGAATCGTGGATCAAATCTAAAGGCCAGGATAACAGATTTTTAAACCATGCATACGTATCACCAAAAGCAGACTGGCCGGCTTCCATGCCCATCATCCCCGGAATAACAGAACCCGGAACCTGGCCGCAAATACCCTTAACTAATGTTTCATTTACCTCATCCAGCGGAGCCACTAACATATCACAGGTTGAAGTTCCCATTACTTTACTCAAATAATAGGGTTCAATCTGGCCGCCAACTGCACCCATGTGCGCATCAAAAGCGCCTACACCGATAACTACTTCTTTAGACAGGCCTAATTTCTGCGCCCATTCTTCTGATAAAGTCCCAACTGGTTTATCGGCAGTATAAGTTTTTGTAAATAATCTTGAAGTAAAATTATCCAGAAAAGGATCAATTGAAATAAAGAATTCATTGGGCGGCAAACCTCCAAACTCCTGCGCCCACAAGGCTTTGTGACCGGCAGAACATACACCACGTTTCATTTCCTGAACATCATTTCCGCCTGTCAGCAAAAAAGGAATCCAGTCACAATGCTCTACCCACGAATAACAGGCAGATCTTACTGATTCATCCTCACGCAGTAAACGAAGTAATTTTGCCCAAAACCATTCTGAAGAATAAATACCGCCTACAAATTGTAAATAATTTATTTCAAACTTCTTCGCTTTTTCATTTATTTCAGCCGCTTCCCGGGTTGCTGTATGATCTTTCCAAAGAAAAAACATCGCATTCGGATTGTTTTCAAAAGAGGGAATTAAAGCGAGTGGAGTGCCCGTTTTATCAACCGCCACAGGCGTAGAACCGGTAGTATCTACAGAGATAGCTACGACATTTGAAGCCACTTCCTGGCCAACTTTTTCCACGCAATCTTTAATTGTTTTTTCGAGACCCTCCACATAATCCAAAGGATGCTGGCGGAATTGGTTTTTTGAAGGATTGCAAAAAAGCCCTTTTTTCCACCTGGGATAGGCAAATACGGAGGAGGCAATTTCTTCACCATTCATTGCATTTACAATGACAGAGCGAACCGAATCAGTTCCATAGTCAACGCCAATTACAAATTTTTGTTCCATTTTATTGCTTATAACGAAATATAAAATTCAAGTAACCGTAAAAACTTCTTCTTAAAATGAAAAACGCAAAGGCCTCACAAAGGTTAATCTTTCAATGAAAACTAATAAATTTCATTATAAAACCGGGACGTTAAAAAAGAATAACCCTTTATCGCAACAACTATTAATTGTCAAATATACAGTTATTAGGGAAAGTTGCCCAATTTTTTCTTTTTTTTTATCAGGTCGCTATCTTTTACTCTTTTAGAATTAATTTTACCCCTTAATTTTTGAAAAAATATTATAAATGGAGCTGAAAAAATATGATCGCCAAAACAGGATGCTTGTGGCTGTAGATTGCATCATTTTTGGATTTGACGGACAAGAAATAAAATTATTGCTCATCAAAAGAGGATTCGAACCAGAGAAAGGAAGATGGAGTTTAATGGGCGGATTTGTTCAACCTGAGGAAAGTTTTGAAACATCAGCGCAAAGAGTATTAAAGCAGCTTACAGGTCTTGAAAACGTTTACCTGGAACAATTAAATGCTTTTGGTGACCCCAATCGTGATCCGCTGGAACGTACTGCTTCTATTAGCTATTTCGCGTTGATCGACATTTCTAAATATGAAACTCAAATAAATAATAATTTCCATGCAGAATGGTTTTCCCTAAAAAAGATCCCATCGCTGATATTTGATCATAAGGAAATGATACAAATGGCCAAGGAAAAACTGAGATATAAAGCCGCATTTCATCCGGTATTGTTTGAATTACTTCCTTCTAAATTTACGCTTCCGCAATTGCAGAACTTATATGAGGATGTTTATGAATCCTTAATGGACAAGAGAAATTTTAGCCGAAAAATTTTATCGACCGGCCTGCTGATAAAACAAAAACAAAAAGATAAGGAAGGATCTAAGAAAGGTGCCTTCTATTATAAGCTTGACAAGAAAAAATATCAAAATCTCTTTAATTCCTTTTTGAAATTAGCTCCGCGGAGGGAAAATTAAAAAAGCTATCAATATAATAAGGGAGGTAGTTATAAAAGTCCACGAATAAAACTGTATTTAGGATTACAGTTTGTAAAAGTAAAGAAAGGTTTGTTGTCCCACGAGGACAACATTTAGCTTGCTTTTACTTCATCTTATTTTCTCTTACTTTCTCTTAAAACATCAATTAATACTACGTTTCAAAGGAAAAAGCCATATTAAGAAATAAAATAAGAGCAAAAAAAAACGGTCAATCAAACGGTCAATCAATAAGAAATCATTACATTTGAAGTGTTCAAATCTTCAATAAATGAAAGTCAAATTTTATTTGCTTCGTCCTGACAGCAAAACAGAAACCGGCCTCAATGCCAATATTTCTTATAACACACAAAGATTAAGATTAGGGATTAATGAAAGCATTAATCCAAAGTACTGGAATGTAAAAACCAGCAAAGCAAGAAGTACTCCTTCTTTCCCGCAAGCCCCGGAATTTAATAAACGCCTGGACAATCTAAAGGGAGGTATTGAAAGTTGCTATTATAATTATTTCAATGAAAATTTACAGCCCCCTACACCCCAGCAACTAAAAACTTTGATCCTTACCGAAGTACTGGACAAAAAAAAGAAAGTTACTTTGATAGATTTTTACGAAGATTTTATTTTACAAACTGCATGTGGTGGCAGGATCACAAAAAAAGGAAAAGTAGTTGCCCCGGAATCGGCAAAGCAATATCGTGTGGCATTGAATAACCTGAAAGAATTTAATTCTAATTTGAATTACAATGACATTACACCGGACTTTTATAATAGCTACCTGAAATTCCTGAACCGGAAAGGCAAAGCGCTCAATACCATTGGAGACCAAATAAAAAAACTAAAGGCAGTTATGGCAGCCGCAATGTTAGGTGGCCACCATAAGAACGAAGCGTTTAAGAGCTTCATAAAACCAAGCGAAGAGGCAGAAAATATTTATCTATCATTGAGCGAACTAAAGGAAATTGAAGATCTCAATCTTGTTTCAAATCCTGCTTATGATAAAGTGAGAGATTTATTTTTGATAGGTTGCTATACTGGTTTAAGATACAGCGATTTTAGCCGCTTAACCCCACAGCATATTGCGGACGGTTACTTTACCATTGAGCAACAAAAAACAGGTAAGGAAGTTGTTATTCCATTGCATAGCATTGTAAAAAAAATCATTGCAAAGTATGATGGAAATTTACCTAATGCCATTTCAGGACAAAAGTTTAATGAGTACCTGAAAGAAGTTTGTAAGCGTGTTCCATGCTTAACCGGCAATGAGAGCAAAAGAAGAACCACAGGCGGCCTGAAAACAATAGCCACGTTACATAAATGGGAAATGGTGTCATCACACACGGGACGCCGGAGTTTCTGTACAAATGAATATTTAAAAGGAACCCCCACCTTAACGATTATGGCAGTAAGTGGCCATAAAACAGAAACCGCCTTCCTGAAATACATAAAAATTTCACCAAAAGAACATGCTGAAAAAATGATGAAGCTATGGGAAAAGAGAGAATCAAAACTAATAGCAGTATGAGTAAAGAACTGAAACTTATATACCACTATTAGCACTTCAAATTAAAAGCAAAAAAAATGCAACTGCAAAAAATTCAAACAAAAATTTACGAAGTAAGAGGGCAAAAAGTAATGATGGACTTTGACCTTGCCGAAATGTACCAAGTAGAAAACAGAGCCTTAAAACAAGCGGTAAAACGTAATATTGACCGGTTCCCAAAAGACTTTATGTTTACCCTTACCAAACCAGAATGGCAGGAGCTTATCACAAATTGTGATAACCTTCCCGAAACTGTAAAATTTAGCCCTGCATTGCCTTTTGCATTTACTGAACAGGGAGTGGCCATGTTATCGAGTGTATTAAAAAGTAAAAAAGCAATACAGGTAAACATTGCCATAATGCGAGCCTTTGTAATGGTAAGGCAGTTTATACTTACCAATGAAGAATTAGCTGCCAAACTTGCCAAAATAGAACGCAAATACAATAAGCAGTTTAAGGATGTGTATGAAGCAATAAACTTTCTTATGAATGAAAAGAAAAAGCAAATTGATTTTGACAAAAGAGAAAGAATAGGATTTAAGAAATAAATTTTGAAAGAATAAAAGACAATGGATATTTACGAGCTGCGATTAACTGTACCTGGATGGGTATATGCTGAAACGGATTTTAAACAAAATAAAATCCATAAAAAAAAATTAGAAAGTCTTACCGGTATAGAACAAAAGCTGAATTATTTTAATTCAAATATTTGCAGCCTTTCGACTTATACAATGGAGACGCAAATTTATTTTGAATGGGGTAACCCCGACCAGGTAATAAAGGTTTTTTGTAATTGTAATAATTGCAGAAAATTGCCGGATTTTAATATAAATGATGAAAAGACTTATTTCAGACTAAGAGATAAAGAAGTAAAGCGTATTGTAAAAGCCATAGACAGTAAAGCAACTTATAAGGCCAAATTGGATTTTATTCTCAGTACTAAAGGTTATCACCCCGACCATACAATAAATGTTTATCCAAATATTTCCTTTGACCCTTCAAAAGATAGTGATAGGGAAATGTTTTTTAAAAAACCGGTTATCAGTTTAAGGCCGGTAACAAAAGAAGAAAAAGAAATTTATAATGGATTTGTAAAAGCTGCATTTGAAAATCACTATAAGATTGGAAATGAATTTTCTGAATATTATAATGGTTTTGATTTTGAAAAAGAAAAAGCCAGATTAAACTTTTCATTGGCAAAAGGAATAGAGCCAGGAAATCTTTTACAGTATTTAAAAAATAAAATTGAAACACATTTTGAATATCCTGCCTGCATTGAAGATGAAGAAAAAAAAAGTGAAATGCACATCTTAAAAGACATTTATAAGAATAAAGTTGAAAGCTATGGCTATATTCCTTTTATGTTTTCTAAAATGGCAGGGGGTATTCCTATTTCGTTTGATGAAAATATTCTTAATCCACGAACCTTTTTAGAGTTGACACATACGGAGCAAATAGTAAAATTTTACAGGTATGTAAAGGATTTGATTGAAGGAAAAGAACCACAAAGCCACGCGAAAAAAGGTAAAGGGAAAGCGGAATTATTTATTCCCTTGTCATTTCAGGACTTATTTATTAATCCTGAATTGATTGAAGATTGTTTGAACTTGCTGAAAGAAATGGATAACCCATGTATTAATGATGAAAATAAATTTATAAGACACAAGGGAGCCTTTATTATTTGGTTTAATGCAATGGAGTACAAACGAATGTTTAGAGGTTCATTTAAGAACTACAATGAAAAAACTAAGACATTGAATAAAAATTTTGAAGGATTGAATATTTCAGAAAGTTTATTTAAGCAAGAAAATAAAAGGGCAAAAGAATTGTATAAAAGCCATTTTGAAAGCGAAATCTCTGCTTTAAAACACTGACTAAACTAACTATACTAACCTAATACAGGTTAGTTAACCTTTCCCTTTTTCCCGTTTCTTACTTCGCTTTAAATAAAAAATAAAGCAAATGGAAACAGTTTTTTTATCTCTTACAAAAAATGATTTTCAGGATTTAATTGCGGAAACCGTCAATTCCTGTTTAAGGAGAAATGCAAACCAAACCCCCACCCCACAGCCGGACAATTACATTACCCGACAGCAAGCAGCCGACATGCTGCACATCACTTTGCCGACACTCCTTAACTGGACATTGGACGGCAAAATAAAAGGGTATCGTATTGGCCGTAGAGTGCTGTATAAAAAGCATGAGATTAACGAGGCGGTTACTTCTATCAACGTAAAAAGAAAAGGAGGGAAGGGACAATGACAGCCTTAAAAAAAGCCCCCGGCAAAGAGGGCAAAGAGCTAATAGAAGAACGGTCCAAAGATAAAGAAATTCCTTTTGAATTTGACTTTTCAGGTTTTAATAATGATGCTGAAGAAACTTTGCAGGAAATAAACGAAGCGAAGGAAAGTAAAGGATTGTTTACTGTTAAGACAGCCGCCCGATGGATAGAGCAGGCGAAAAAAAGACCAATTCCAAAAATGCTATTCGGTGAATTTTGGCACGAAGGGGAAATATGTATTTTGTTTGCAGATACCAACTTGGGAAAAAGTATTTTATCTGTTCAAATTGGAAATAGCATAAGCAAACTTGAAATGATACCAGGCTTTAAACTGGAAAGCGAAAAGCAGTCAATTTTATATTTTGATTTTGAACTTTCAGATAAACAATTTGAAAACCGCTATTCAATCAAATTTGAAAATCATTATTGTTTTGATGGCAATTTTATTAGAGTAGAAATAAATCCGGATGCTGATATTCCTGATGGAAGTTCCTTTGAAGATTATCTTAATCACTCCCTAGATAGATCAATTAAAGAGACCGGCGCGAAAATTCTAATCATTGATAATCTCACGTATCTAAAAAATGAAACGGAAAAAGCAAAAGATGCCTTGCCGTTAATGAAGCATTTGAAAGCATTAAAGAGCAAATATGGCCTTTCTATTTTAGCCTTAGCGCACACGCCAAAAAGGGATTTATCAAAGCCAATAACCCGCAATGACTTACAAGGCAGTAAAATGCTAATTAATTTTTGTGATAGTTCGTTTGCCATTGGAGAAAGTAGCACGGATAAAAATTTACGGTATCTCAAACAAATTAAAGCCCGGAACACCGAAATAATTTACGATGCTGAAAATGTGTGTGTTTGTCAAATTTCTAAGCCTGAAAATTTCCTTCAATTTGAGTTTATCAACTTTGGTACAGAGCGGGAACATCTTAAACAATTTACTGAAAAAGACCGTGAAAGTCTGATAGAAAAATCAAAAGAATTAAGCCAAAAAGGATTTTCACAAAGGCAAATTTCAGGTGAATTAAATATTTCATTGGGAGCCGTCAACAAGTATTTAAAAATGTAGTGTTCACTATGTTCACACCGTTCACACCATGAACACCATGAACACCGTGAACACCATGAACAGTAAACCAACAAATAATGGAAAATTACAGATACATCCTGAAGCCTTACAAGGGAATGAAAAGCCGATACACTTGCCCGGCCTGTAATGGAAGAAAAACATTTGCCCGGTATCTTGACACCAAGACCGGCGAACACCTGCCGGAACAATACGGTAAATGCAACCGGGCGGATAAATGCGG
The DNA here is from genome assembly GCA_039935675.1 of Ginsengibacter sp. Classification (GTDB taxonomy): domain Bacteria; phylum Bacteroidota; class Bacteroidia; order Chitinophagales; family Chitinophagaceae; genus Ginsengibacter. Next base: position 12,622 of record JBDTJV010000255.1, read on the forward strand.
TTATCATTTGAACCCTTACCATGATGGATATTCTCAAACGATATGGGAACAGGAAAAGGGCAATCATTCGGAATTTCCGAAGGACTGGAAACCGACACAACCACAGCCGAAACCACAGCCGCCGGCAAAGCCTGTTTCTTTTATTCTTTTGGATTCATTAAAACAAAGCCTGAAAGCCTATGAACAAAACAACTTTGTAAAGTTTCTTATTGATCTATTCGGAATTGAGATCACAACCAAATTAGTAAGCAAATATTTTATAGGTACTTCAAAGCATTGGCCCGGTGCAACTATCTTTTGGCAAATTGATATTACGGGAACAATAAGAAGCGGCAAAATAATGCTATACAGCCCCACCACAGGCAAAAGGGTTAAAGAGCCTTTCAATCATATTGCATGGGTCCATACTGCCATTAACGAGCCTGAATTTAATTTGCAGCAATGTTTCTATGGTGAACATCTTTTGAAAGGAAATACAAAGCCGGTTGCCATTGTAGAGAGTGAAAAAACGGCAATCATTGCAAGTTTGTACTTTCCTAAATTCGTTTGGATAGCAGCCGGGAACCTTCACAGCCTGAATGCTGAAAAATGCGAGGCGCTAAGAGGGCGGCAAGTGGTTCTTTATCCTGACCTTTCTAAACCACAACCAGGGAAGCCCACAGCCTTTGAGAAATGGAGTGAAAAAGCAAGGGAGCTATCGAACATTACAAGATTTTTCGTTAATGATCTATTAGAGCGAAAAGCAGGCGAAACCCAAAAGATTGTAGGCGGCGACTTTGCCGACTATCTTGTAAAATTTGATTATAGAAAGTTTATTGAGCCGGACCCGGTAAGAATGCCAGCATTAAAGATGGAAGATATTTTATTGATCCCAACGGAAACACACACCGGAAAGGAATTTGATAATTTAATCATTGCCTGGATAAAGACTAAGCAAGGCAAAAATTATGAATTGCTTTTCAATAAGTATGAAAACTGGTTGCCTTATGGAGAAAACAAAGAAGCAGTTACCAAACTGGAAAGGTTTTTCAACAAAGTTTTTAAACCACTTCAATTTGAGAATGAGATTTATCACTCACATATTTTTTAAATTAGATTGTAAATAACAATAAAAATACAATGCCATGCCATTTAAAAAAGGACACAGCGGAAACCCGACAGGAAAGCCAAAGGGAGCCGCCAACAAAACAACAACCGATTTAAGGCAGTGGATTAATAATTTCATTGATGACAACCGAAAGCAGATACAAACCGACTGGAAAGCCCTGGAGCCTAAAGAAAGAGTGATCCTCTTTGAGAAGCTATTAAAGTATAGTTTGCCCACTTTGCAGGCAACCAGTTTAGATTTTGGATTTGAGAAAATGACAGATGAACAACTGGACGAAATTGTTAACCGATTAATTGAAAAACATGAAAACGAATAGACTTCACAATAGAAATGAAAAGATTAAATTTCTAAATGATTTGAAAAAAGGAATTTCAAAAATTAATGACATTACCTATCCTGAATGTGAGATTTGGAAAAAGGATAGTACTGGATATATTGCAGTACCATTTTCCGAACACAGTAGAAAGAACCAGGTTACTGTAAGCATTAATAAAATGGAAAATAAAATGAAAGCGAAAAATAAAACGGTAATAAAAACGCATAATGATGAAACATTTATAGTCTTTTAATCCGGCCAACTATGAAAAACCCCAAACAACTAACCAGGTTTGAAAAAATCCAATTTCTAACTGACTTAAAAAATGGTATCGTGTCTGTTAATGAAATTATTCCACAGCGTGTTGAAACTTGGATCACAATCAAAGAAGGTTACATGAACAATAAAACAAAAGAAGTTATAAACCCTGTTCAATTTGATTTGGTTAAAAAAAGAATTGCAGATGCCAGCGGATTACTTTTGATTTTGGAGAAAGGTAAATCCCTTTCAATATTTGGCACTCGCAAACCTTCAGGACCTTTTGATGAGGATACAGTTTTAGTTTTTTTGGAAGCAATTAACAATGGTTATAAAATTGAGCAGTTCAAAAAAAATTAATGCAGATATTTTGCCGGTTCAAAAAAATCAAAGAGTTTTATAATTATCATTTATCAAAACCAATTTTATGAAAAGGATATTTTTTCTTTTAATCTGCATAACCGTTGTTTCTTGTAATAAGAATAAACCAGATTCTAACAGTAATGTAAATGGTTCTATTGAATATAAAATAAATGGAACTCTATTTTCCTTTTCCAACGGTTTAGTAAAAAAAGTTACCGGAACACCCGGAGCAATTTCAACATTTTATCTTATTCAAGGCTTTCAAGGAAACAATTCTGCTAACATTTTTATTTACACTCATTCCGACACTTTAAAACAACAATCATATCATTTAGAATATGGTTCATTACCGTCATTCACACAGGATTCAAAAGTTTACACTGTTTTAGATACACCCGATTATTTCATTGATGTTTTAATTACTTCTTATAAAAACGGTTTTGTAAGCGGAACTTTTAACGGGAAGGTTACTCATATTATATCTGTTAATCCTTCCAAAGTGGAAGATGCCGCAATTACTGATGGGAAGTTCAATAATTTAAAAGTTTTTTACTATTAAAATACCCCTACAAGATTGCAGGGGTAAAGGGTTCAAATCCTTAATAAATCCTTTCAAATATACAGTTTCTTTTTTTATAAAACTGTCAATCATACTGTCAATCAAGGTATCTAAAGTGTTGATTTTCAGTACATGTTTGTTGTCCCACGAGGATTCGAACCTCGACATACAGAATCAAAATCTGTTGTACTACCCTTATACTATGGGACAAAAAGGTGTGCAAAAGTAAGGGGAAAAGCCTTTATTTACAAAACATCCTTCCAATAATTTTTAAAAGACTTTATTAGCTAATTTCTTAACCCGCGAAAGTTGAATTATTACTTCCGTAAAGTCTCTGTGGCTTTTCAAAAAAGTATAAAAAAACTTCACATTTTTGATCAAATGGCTCCAAATTGAAATCCTTGTTAAAAGTTCGTTTACTGTAAAAAACTGTGCAGCAATTAGAAAAAACTGGCATTTGTAATTTACAAAGGATTACAAATTTTGACGATATTTTTCCTAAAAACAAAGATAATTTTAATGAATCCAATTTTCCTGTTTTAGAATATTAAGAAGGTCAGGATCACTAGCCGAAAGAGGAAGAATCCAAATTGAAATCCTCTGACGGTCCCACCAAAGGCCGTTGGGGTTTCCTGGTTTTGCAAAACTATAACGGTAAAGTACAGCACGTATATATCTCGGCGGTTTAGCGGGGAAAGGATTTTTTTTGAAAAGATTTACAGCGTTTGGGTCATTGTGTAGAAGTTTCCAGATGAGATTCAGCGTCCATGGATATTCATCGGGCGTACTCATCGAAGCAAACCACATTTGCCAATCAAGGTGCAATTGGTAAGGTGCGATCTGAGGAGGCCGTTTATCTAGTTCAACGGTCAAACCACGGTAAATATAAGGTTTCCAGTCAGCACTATCGCCCGGATTTTCATCCATTGTTCCTTCAAAAATCACATTCAAACGTTCTATTCCAACCGTTCCAAATGCACCGTAAGTATTCACCAAATCAAGAGGGTCATACGAAGTGTTCATCACCTGGCCTGGAGAAAGCAGGTTGAATGCGGGTTGAATACTTAAAAGCCCGACAATTACAGTTACAACCCAGGCGGTTGTCAGCATTGAACGCGATGGAGTTCCAAGCAATTCGGCATTTTTTGCCATATTTACAATACTTCGTGGAAGAATTTTTTCCCAAAAACCATCGTCCAAACAAG
>JBDTJV010000256.1:0-2827 GCA_039935675.1 Ginsengibacter sp.
TCAATATGGCTGGGAGTTTATGAAGCATTAAAAAAGAATCCGCCAAAAGAGAAATTACCACTTGAAGAATTTGTTGTAGGAGGCTCCGCAATACCTGCGAGCCTCATTGAGAATTTTGAAAAAGATTTTGGTATAAAATGCGTTCATGCATGGGGAATGACAGAAACATCGCCACTGGGTAGTGTCTCCCGGCTTCAGCCGAAACATGAACAATTAACGGATAAGGGAAAACTTTATATCCGGGCCAAACAAGGTATTGCTTTACCAGGAGTGGAGTTACGCATTGTAACTGAAGATGGTTCTACAGCGCCGTGGGATGGAAAAACAATGGGAGAAATACAGGTAAAAGGTGCATGGGTTGTGAGCTCTTATTTTAAAACAAACAACACTGAAAATTTTACAGGAGACGGTTGGTTTCAGACTGGAGATGTTGGTACAATGGATGAAGACGGATACATGGAAATTACGGACAGAACAAAAGATTTAATAAAAAGTGGTGGTGAGTGGATATCAAGTGTAGCGCTAGAATCAGCTTTGATGGCGCATCCAAAAATAAAGGAGGCCGCAGTTATTGCTATTCCGGATCTAAAATGGTCAGAAAGACCATTGGCAACAATTGTATTAGCGAATGCAGATGATAAACCTGCCGATGAAGAACTCATTGAATTCTTATCGCGTGATTTTGCGAAATACCAGGTGCCCACAAACTATATTTATATAAAGGAAGTACCAAAAACCAGCGTTGGCAAGTTTGATAAAAAAGAGATCAGGAGATTATTTGCAGAAGGCAAACTTGTTTGAATTAACGGGAAAGTTTCCTCTATAATAAATAACAAAACCAATCCTTTGAATTTATCAAGAGGTTCACCTTATGCCAAATTCTTTTAAATAAATTGCATGGAATTATTTTAAATCAGAATTGTTTAAAATTATCTCTTTTCATATACTGCAAATACCTTTTCATCAAAAGGCAGTACTCATTTATTCTGTGCATTTTTTGAAATGATAGGGAAAGTCTATGAGTAAAAATTCTTTCATTTTAGCATCCAAATTATTCGGCATTATTTCCCTTCAATTGTGAATCAGGTTTGTATTACAACTGTAGTGAATGCCGACTAAATTCAATAATTGTTATCATAATATTCCCGATTAAATATTATTGGATTTCCATTCCAATTCATTTATGCTTTTTTAAAATAAGGAGTTCTAAAGAATCAAAATAATTGCAAAAAAATCATCTTTTTATACGATAGGGTGGCCTTTTTAAAATTCATTCCTTTGGCATTGATATAAAAGTTTAATTCTTCAATCAAAATTGATTTAATTATGAAAATATCTCTGCTTTTTAAACGTACATTATTAGGAATTGTTTTATTATTCACTTGCCAATATTCCCACGGACAATTTTTGAAAAGATTAAAGGACAAAGTAACGCAAACTGCTGCAGATCATGTAACCAATGATGCTGGAAATGCCACTGACAAAACAATAGATAAAACAGAGGGTTCAGCAAAAAATAGTGGTAATTCTTCTTCACCTGGTAATACTACTGGTTCATCTTCGGCTTCAACATCTTCGCCATCTGGTAATAATACATCCGCTGTTAATCCTGCTGCCATTCCAACTGTAACATCTTACCAGAATTATGATTTTGTTCCCGGCGATACCGTTCTTTTTGCTGATGATTTTACAGAAGACCAAAATGGAGAATTTCCTTCTCATTGGACCTTACCCAAAGGGCAGGCTGTAGTAAACCAGGTAGCAGGCAAGGCTGCCTTTCTACTTACCCAGGGGAATTATTGCGATGTGGTTCCCCGCATGAAAACCATATCATATCTTACAGACCCTTTCACCATTGAGTTTGATACTTACACTGATGGGAATGGTGACGAAAGCCCCATTCTTTTTCTAACCTATCCAGATAAAAATGGAAATAGCTCAGATGGAGAAATTCATTTTAACAGGGGCGATGATGAAGGCAGGGGTGACGTTACCATAAATGCTTTTGCGACCGATGGCTTATCAGCAGATTTACCAAAGGCACTGATAGATAATTATGTAAATCGTTGGCATCATTGTGCGATCATTTATAAAAATGGCCAATTGAAATGTTATGTTGATCAATACCGCATATTGGTACAACCTAATTTGGGTTGTGTTCCCACTTCATTTTATTTTGGAGGGATTGGCAACCAGGACCATCCTGTCGTAATTACTAATATCCGGGTGGCTGCAGGTGGCAACATGAATATGATCGGCAAGAAATTCACCGAATCCAAAATTATAACACATGGAATCACATTCGATATAGATAAGTCTGATCTTAAACCTGAAAGTATGGGAACACTTAACATGATTGTGGGTGTATTAAAAAGTAATCCTGGCTTAAAATTCGAAATAGATGGCCACACTGATAATACGGGGGAAGCTGCCCATAATCTCACACTTTCACAGCAACGCGTAGACGCAGTAGAAGCACAGCTGGTAAAAATGGGCATTGATGGATCACGACTGACTACTAAAGGTTTTGGCGATACAAAACCAATCGACAGCAATGATACTCCTGCAGGAAAAGCTAATAACAGGATGGTAGAATTTGTAAAGATGTGAAATCCGTTTTTCCTTTTTTTTTCTTGAAAATTATACATGAATAAATCAAACGACTTTAAATAAAACACATTGCTGAGGAACCGAAAAGCTAATATAGAGTGGGCCTTGACTTAATTCAAAAATATATATTAGGAACCTTTTATTATTTACAATTTCAGCTTCTGTTCGGTGTAACACTGATCTTGCGAAAATAATTCTGATTCCATTACTCCAAACA
>JBDTJV010000257.1:0-2760 GCA_039935675.1 Ginsengibacter sp.
AACCGGAGTAGTAAGTACAATATCACCAATAGAAGAAAAACGAATGATTAGAAATCTCAGTTTATTTTCCTCTACAGTTAAATCAGAAGATTTTTCTTTTTTACTAAAAAAATTTTTCAAAATAACAGCACCGGTTTTTATGCCGGATTCTTTTATAAAAAATTACAGTAAACAGGTAAATACTTTGAAATCTTAATTTGTTATTTCAAAGATTAATTTCAGGACACATGTTCTTCAACTATTTAACCCACTGCGTTTGGCTTTTTCTTTCCGGCAAAAACTTTCCATAATACAGGAAAGGTAGTAATGATGATAATACCAACTACTATTACTTCCAAATGCTCCTTCAGGTCAAAGTCAAATTCTTTCAGGATCAACCGTTGTAAGAAATGTCCGCCAAGCAACATACTGCCCACCCAAAGCATACATCCCACAAAATTATAAAATGAAAATTTCTTTTTGTCCATTTTTACAATTCCGGCTACGATTGGTGCAAAAGTTCTTACAAAAGGTACAAAACGTGCAATGATAATTGCTCCGCCTCCATTTCTTTCATAAAACTCATGCGCCTGCACCAGGTATTTTTTCTTGAACAAAAGAGAATCTTTCCTTTCATACAAAAAAGGGCCGCTTTTATATCCAAACCAATACCCCACAAAGTTTCCCAGGATACCAGCGATTGTTATCAATAGCCATAAAACACCCAGGTCGAACCATTCACTGTGGGAAGGAAATAAAGCAGCGCTCACGATCTGGTCGCTGTAAATTCCGGTTACAAAAAGCAAAGCATCGCCTGGTAAAAAAAAACCGGCAAATAAACCTGTCTCGGCAAAAACGATGAAAATGATCATCCAAAGTCCTCCGTGTTCAATATAAAATTGAGGGTTTAACAGCTCTTTTATACTTAATCCAAAAATGTGCAAAATTTCCACTTACTATATTTTATGAGGAAGTTTATTTTAATCCGGTAAAGAAACAACAAAAAATTCTTAAAAGAAATGGAAATTGTTAGTCTGGTACAAACGCCAGTGCCTTTTCCTCATCAAATTCTCCTTCCCACCTTGCAATTACACAACTGGCCAAAGTATTTCCAATAACATTTACTGATGTTCTCGCCATGTCCATCAATTCATCAATACCCAGAATGGCCATCACGGGCCAAACCGGCAATCCGAAAGAAGAAACCGTACCTAACAAAATAACCAGGGATGCCCGGGGAACGCCTGCAACTCCTTTACTGGTGAGCATGAGCGTAATTCCCATTATTAGCTGGGCGCCAAAAGACAAATGGATACCAGCTGCCTGCGCCACAAAAACACTTGCGAGTGAAAGGTATAAAGTTGTTCCATCAAGGTTAAACGTATATCCAGTGGGCAATACAAAAGATACGATCTTTCGCGGTACACCAAATTTTTCCATATTTTCCATCGCAATCGGCAACGCAGATTCGGAACTGGTAGTAGCAAAAGCAATGGCTACAGGTTCTGAGACCGCTTTAATAAACTGCCTGATCGGAATTTTTAAAAAATAGGCGATTGAAAATAACACAACCCCTATAAAAACTATCAAGGCAGCGTATAATGTAAGCAGCAATTTTACCAAAGAAAAAAGAATATCCAGTCCTAAATGACCTACCGTAACTGCAATAGCAGCCCCAACGCCAAACGGTGCAAAATGCATAATGACATTGGTAAATTTAAACATCGTTTCTGCGAGGCTCTCAGAAAACAATAACATGGGTTTGCGTTTTTCTTCTTTCACCATGGCAAGCCCGATCCCGAAAATCACACTGAAAACTACAATGGGCAAAACATCGCCATTGTACATGGATTTAATAATGTTTTCAGGAAATATATGAAGAATCACATCCTTCCAGGTTTGTGGAGCGGTAACGGGTAATTCTTCATGAAAACCGGGTGGAATATGAATTCCAACGCCGGCATGTGAAATATTAATAGCGACAAGGCCGATAAATAACGCAATCGTTGTAACCGCTTCAAAATAAACCAAAGACTTCCAGCCCATTCTTCCTACCTGCTTCAGATCCGAATGACCAGCGATGCCAACGACAAGCGTAGAAAAAAGTATAGGAGCAATAATCGTTTTTACCAACCTCAAAAATATCTGGCTCAGAAACCGTAAATCTTTTGCAAATTCCGGAAAATCCACTCCAATTTCCACTCCGACAAGCATACTCACCAAAATCCAGGTTGTCAACGACTTTTTATAAAGTGCAAAAACAATCATAGTTGCGATAAACAGCCATCTTAATATCCGCAGAAAAACCGGGCTAAGGCTATTAAAATTATAAATATCCACCAGGTGAAAGATAACCGTGACGGTAAGAACAATAAAAACAAGCAGAATACTTTTTCTTTTATTCATAAAAACAATTAGTGGGAAAAATTCAAAAATAGGCATTTGAAAGATAAATATTCTTTCGCAAATCAGTTTGTCTTTATTGAAAAAAAATTAGAATACTGAATTGACCTTTTCCCATACAAAAAATTAAAGCCACACATAGCGCTTAAACTCAATCGTGGCATAGTTTTTTAATACAGATTGAAAAAAGTATTATGTTTAGTAAATCTAAAATCCTGTCCTATCTTAAGTATTCAATACCTGCGGCTATCGTGTATTGCATCATGGCAGGTATTTTTCTCTACAAGGATAGCTACAATCTGAGTTATTTTTTATACATCGGCAATGTACTTTTTGGAATTGTGATCATTTTTTATTTATTTAATTACAATAAAAACA
>JBDTJV010000258.1:0-4319 GCA_039935675.1 Ginsengibacter sp.
TGATTATAAGATGATTAAAATGTAAAGTTATCGATTGGGCAAATATAGATATTAATACTTATCAACACTAATTTAATTAGTATTTTAAGATAAAATTTTTAGCGGAAGTTTGATGGAAGTTATTTCGGTCAGAAATAAGCAGAAATTGGATTGAAGAACAAAGTAAATGGTATAAAAAGAACTGAAATAAAAAAGGAGTGCGAAAAGTGCACCCCTTTTTTCCCCTGGTATTTACATTTTATTTTTAATCGCTTTTATGGCATCCAAATGCTTTTGAAGAGTTGGAAGGTTTTTTATAATGAAATCTTTAAAATCCGCATCTTTTATTTTGCTACCAGCTTTTTTAAAAGCGGCAATATCTTTTTCGTGATCTTTTACCATCATCGAAACATAATCTTTATCAAAACTGGCACCTGTTTCTTTATTTAATTTGTCGATATCTTTTTGTTGGTCATTTGTCACTGCTGTTGGTAAAGAGACATTCTTTTTAGAAGCCAGATCTTTTAATTGATCATTTATTTTACTATGGTCATCCACCATCATTTTACCAAAATCTTTCACAGACTGGGTGGCCGAGTTATTTTCAGCAATTTTTCCGAGTTGAACTTCCATCATTCCACCTGCGGCGGCGTCCTGGTCAAAATCCTGCGCATCTTTGTCTACCATCGCGGTATCTTTATTCATGGCCATAGTGGTATCATGAGTAGCCATCGCATTGGTGGTAGTATCCTTAGTAGTCATTGTAGTGGTACTATCAGATGAAGTGCTGGTCGAAGAATTGCCATTACATGCAGAAAAGATCATTGCGCCTGCTATAATCGACGCTAAACTTAGTTTTTTCATAAAAAATTTTTTTAGATTTAATGTTTCCTACAAGTTAACAAAACATGTTCCATAAGGATTTGAGCAAGAAAATAAAAGAAACAGCCAGGAAATACTACCAATTTGTTGAAATTTTTGCCGGAATGTGCATCATTTCCCCGAAATGTCACAGAAATTCTTTTTCGTAGGCGAGAATTCTTTCTACAGCTTCATTTAAAGTTTTCTCCTTTTTTGCGAAACAAAAGCGTAGAACTTTATTATCAGTCGCATTCTGGTAAAACGCAGAAACCGGTATAGCAGCAACGCCGGCCTTTATCGTAAGCGTGGTGGCAAAATCTATTTCAGTTTCATTATTCATATCAGCATAGCTAAATAGCTGAAAATAGCTTCCTTCAGAGGGAAGTGGCGTAAAACGAGTTTTCTTCATTATATTTTGAAAATAATCTCTTTTGGTTTGCAGAAAATGACTCAATTGCAAATATTCTTCTTTTATAGAAATAAAAGAAGCAAGAGCGTACTGCATTGGTGTGTTCACACAAAAGCAATTATATTGGTGCACTTTTAAGAATTCCTTCATTAAATGATCCGGTGCTATGCAATAGCCTATCTTCCAACCAGTACAGTGAAATATTTTTCCAAACGAAAATACCGCGAAGGTTCGTTCCAATAGATCAGGATATTTGAGAAAGCTTTGATGCTTATTGCCATCATAAATAAGGTGTTCATATACTTCATCGCTTATTAGAATAATTTCGGTTCCTTCCACTATCCTTCTTAGTTCGAGAATATCTTGTTCATCAAGAACTGTTCCTGTTGGGTTATGCGGAGAATTGAAAATGATCGCTTTTGTGGCGGTTGAAATTTTATCTTTTACGTGCTCCCAATTTATTTTGTATCCAGGGAAAGATAAGGGGATTAAGATAGGAATGGCCCCATTTACTAAAACATTGGGAACATAGCTGTCATACGCTGGTTCAAAAATGATGACTTCATCGCCGGACTTTAAAAAAGAAGTAAGCGCTGTATAAATTGCATAAGTTGCACCTGGAGTAATAGTGATTTCTGTAGCAGGATCAAGCGCGGTTCCATATAAAAACCGGACTTTTTCTGCAATAGCTTCTCTTAAAGACAACAAGCCATTTCTGTGAGCATATTGATTGTGTCCTTCTTCCATTGCGCTGTTTACAAGACTAACCAGGTTTTCATTGATCGTGAAATCCGGCGTTCCCTGCCCTAAATTGATCGCCTTATTTTGCGCAGCAAGGGAACTCATTACCGTGAAAATAGAAATGCCGGTACCAGGAAGCTTACTTTTAATAGGAACTTTCAATCATTCATCATTTTAAGACGAAATTATAAAAATTTATCTCCAATATTTCTCTTGATTTCAGCAAGGTATTCCTTTATAGCCTGTTCGTTATCTTTTTTACAAATTAATAAAGCATCTGCTGTGTCGACTACTATAAATTCTTCCAGGCCTTGTAATAATATAAGTTTATCGTTACTACTGTGAACCATATTTTTGAAAGAATCAAAAAGTATAACATTATGCCCGGCTACTGCATTTTCATGATAATCTTTTTCAAGATTTTCGTAGGCGCTTCCCCATGTGCCGAGGTCGCTCCAGCCAAATGAGGAAGGGATCACATAAACATTTTCTGCTTTTTCGAGAATTCCGTAATCTATTGAAATACTTACACACATAGGATATATAAGATCGATGGCTTCCTTTTCTGTCTCCTTGTTCATCGATTTTCTTGCTGCGTCAAAAAGTTCGTGCATTTCAGGGAGGTATTTCTCAAAAGCATTAATTATATTTTTTGTTTTCCAAACAAAAATGCCAGCGTTCCATAGAAAATCGCCGCTGGAAAGAAAGGTCTTGGCCAGTTCGAGGTCAGGTTTTTCAGTAAAAGTCTTTACCTTATATATATTGTCATTTACAGCTTCCTGCTCGTATTGAATATAACCGTAACCTGTATTGGGTTGAAAGGGTTTTATTCCAAGCGTGAGCAAAGCATTATTTTTTTCTGTGAAATCAAGAGCTTCGATACAGGTTTTTGTAAAAGCAATATCATCAAGAATGAGATGATCAGCGGGAGCGCAAATCAAATTACTTTTCGGATCCAGCTGTTGAAGTTTATAGGAAATATAGGCAACACATGGCGCAGTATTTTTTCGTGAAGGTTCACATACAATATTTTCTAGGGGCAAATCTGGTAATTGAGCAGCTACAATTTCTTTGTATTGAAAAGAGGTTACAATGTAAATGTTTTCTTTCTCGATAAATTGAGCAAAACGATCAAAAGTTGACTGAATAAGGGTTTTTCCTGTGTTCAAGATGTCCAGGAATTGTTTGGGAAGATCTACGCGACTCACCGGCCAAAAACGACTGCCAATACCACCGGCCATAATCGCAACATAATTATTTTTCTTCTTCATACTTTTAAATTAAATAATTCCTTCGCGGATAAGATCATGCAGATGAATAAATCCCGCATAGTCACCGTTATCCGTTACTATAAGTTGAGTAATATTGTTTTTACGCATCATATCCAAAGCATTTACAGCCAAAGATTTATGATCTATTGCTTTTGGTGAGGGTGTCATTATCTCTTTAGCTTTCACTCCTTTATGATACCGGTCATTTTCCAGCATCCTACGTAAATCCCCGTCTGTGATAATTCCTGTTATAAGTTTATTGTCATCCAGCACTACTGTAGCTCCGAGTCGCTTTTTAGTAATTTCAATGATAACCTCTTTCAGCAAACTGCCTTCATTTACCTTTGGTTTTTCATTGTTTATAGAAAGATCGCTTACGTGCAGATACAATTTTTTTCCTAAGGCGCCCCCGGGATGGAATTTTGCAAATTCTTCTGATCCGAAACCACGTAATTTCATCAGGCAAACACAGATGGCATCCCCCATAACAATTTGAGCCGTGGTGCTATTGGTTGGCGCCAGGTTATCTGTAGAGGCTTCTTCCTTCACCGTGGTATTTAATACGATATCAGCGCATTTTGCCAAATAACTTTCTATATTTCCGCAAATAGCTATCAGTGTATTATGGAAATTTTTAATAAGTGGGATAAGAACTTTTATTTCGGGGCTGTCGCCACTTTTGCTGATGACCATTACAATATCATCCTGTTGCACCATGCCAATATCCCCGTGAATGGCATCTGCTGCATGCATAAATAAAGCTGGAGTTCCTGTGCTGTTCAATGAAGCGGTTATCTTTTGAGCAACAATCGCGCTTTTCCCAATACCGCTAACTACCAATCTTCCTTTGGAGGAGAAAATTTTGAGAACGGCTTTTTCAAAATCTTTATCAATGCTATTCACTAATGCTGCGATAGATTGAGATTCTGAAATAATTGTTTGTTTACCGGTATTTATAATTTCATTTTCCATTAAAAAAACTGAAAAAGGGGGAGTGATTCTTTTTAAAAATCAAAAAAATAATACATCTTTTAAATGATTGCAAACGTAATCGAAAT
>JBDTJV010000259.1:0-3341 GCA_039935675.1 Ginsengibacter sp.
TTATTATTTTTCCGCGAGATTGGAATTATTATTGAAATTACCAGTAAACGAACAAATAGGGTGAATTCCTGTTTTGCTTAAAATTTTGATAAGTGATAGGATGACCTACAATTTATGCAGTAAACAAGCAAATACCTGGTATTACTATTTTGAAAAATTGTACTAAACCATTCTAAACTTTCTAAACCATTCTAAACTTTATAATCCTGCTATCATCTTTAAAAGATCCATCTCACTTTCATCAGTACTGTTCTTTTTCATTCGGGAAATCCCCACTTTTTACATCACCGATATAATGTTGAACCGCTTTGGTAACCTGGCTGTTCAAATCAAGGTAGGTCCTTAAAAACCTTGGCCTGAATTCTGTATTGATACCAAGCATATCGTGCATTACTAATACTTGTCCGTCACAACCATTACCAGCACCGATCCCAATAGTAGGAATGAAAAGCTCTTTGGAAACTTCCGTAGCCAACACTGCGGGAATTTTTTCAAGAACGATGCCAAAACATCCTGCCTGTTGCAAAAGTGTTGAATCTGTTTTTAATTTTTCTGCTTCCCGCTCTTCTTTTGCCCTTACAGTGTAAGTTCCAAATTTGTAAATAGATTGTGGCGTCAATCCAAGGTGCCCCATTACCGGTATACCTGCTCCTACAATCCTTTTGACGGAATCAATTACTTCTTCTCCACCCTCTAATTTTATCGCATGGGCCCCCGTTTCCTTCATGATTCTAATGGTTGAATTCAAGGCCTCTTTACTGTTTCCCTGGTAACTTCCAAATGGCAAATCAACGATAACCAAAGCCCGATTTGAACCACGTACAACAGAGCTGGCATGATAAATCATCTGATCAAGAGTAATAGGTAAGGTGGTTTCATGACCTGCCATTACATTGCTGGCACTGTCGCCAACAAGGATAATATCTATTCCTGCGGCATCAAAAATTTTTGCAAATGAATAATCGTAAGCGGTGATCATAGATATCTTTTCACCGCTTCCTTTCATTTTCTGCAATGTGTGAGTCGTTATTCTTTTTACTTCTTTATTTACTGACATAACTTTTATTTTAAAGAAGCGAAAGGGTGAAATGGCTCTGCGTTAGAATAAAACATCCCTTGTCAATCGCTGGACAAATGTAATTTTTTTTGTTTCAAAAGGTATCCGCTCTTTTTTTAATCAATTTTTCTATGATACCATAAATGTTGTATTAATCCATCAGCCAATCCAATCCTGGGTACAAAAATTTCAGTTGCATCGGCCCATCGCATGGCAGTAATGTAAATTTTCAATGCCGGAACAATTACGTCGGCTCGGTCTTCTTTCAATTTGTAAAGCCTTATTCTTTCGCTGAGAGAAACACTGTTCAATTCCTTATAATAATCCCGCAACAGTTCAATGGATAAAGGTTTGCCATCTTTTCGTTTGCTTAAGGAAAAAATTTTATTTATATTTCCGCCCGATCCAATTGCAACCATATTTTTATAACCTTTTGTTTTTGATTTAATGGTTTCCTTCATTTCAACCCAATCTGAATCTAGCACATGATCCTGTAACAAACGAATAGTTCCGATTTTGAATGAATCCTTAAAAATCATGGTATTATTGCTAAAAAAAGTAAGCTCCGTACTACCTCCGCCCACATCAATATACAAATACGAATTTTGTTTGTCCAGGTTTTCAGCAATATGATTTTCAAAAACAAGGGAGGCTTCTTCACTTCCGGAAATCACTTCTATTTCAGCGCCGGTTTCTTTTTGTATAAATGAAATAACCTCTTTTGAATTTGTTGCGTCCCTCATTGCAGAAGTCGCACAGATTTTTGCCGAATTGATTTCATAAGCGTGACATATGTGCAAAAATCCTTTAATGGTATGTAATAAAAGATTGATCTTTTTATCCGAAATTTTTCCGGTTTCAAATACATCAAAACCGAGGCGGATAGGAACGCGCACAAAACTGAGTTTCGTAAATGAGACGTTGCCATTTTCATCCACAGATGCCTCGGAAATTAATAATCGCGCTGCATTACTGCCAATATCTACTGCTGCCAGTTTCAAATTTTAATATTTTTTCTTTTGAAGTAAGTTATATATCTGTATTTGCGAACGCACTTTTTTTTCACCAGCCGACGCTTTTGCATATTTATTGGATAGATCATTATCCAATATTCTTGCTTTTGTATTATCGCTTAATTGAATTTCGAGTATTTCTTTTAATTCTTTTTGAATGCTTTTATCAAATATGGGACAACAGACTTCTATGCGATGGTCAAGGTTTCTTACCATCCAATCGGCCGAAGAAATAAAATATTTTTCATTACCCCCGTTGTGAGAGATCAACACACGTGCATGTTCAAGATATTCATCAACAATGCTGATCGCTTTTACTTTTGTTTTAAATTTTTTATTTTCGGTATACATGCAACAAATACCTCGTATAATCATTTTCATTTCTACACCTGCCAGCGCTGCTTCGTAAAGTTTTGCGATCAAACCTTCATCACTTAAAGAGTTTAATTTTAGATAAATGGAAGCAGGCTTATTTTCTTTAGCATGTTTTATTTCTTTATTGATCAGCGATTCAAAATGTTTTCGCATATTTATTGGGCTGATCCATAGGGTCGTACAAGTCTTCAAACTCTCAAGGTTTTTAGGATTTTCAAGAAAATTGAATATCCGGTTCGAATCGTGCATTATTTTCTTATCACTCGTCAGCAGGCAATGGTCAGCATAAACAGAGCCTGTTTTCTCGTTTGCGTTCCCTGTGCTAATAAACCCATATAACACAGTATGT
This sequence comes from Ginsengibacter sp., assembly GCA_039935675.1. Lineage (GTDB taxonomy): Bacteria > Bacteroidota > Bacteroidia > Chitinophagales > Chitinophagaceae > Ginsengibacter. The sequence goes on from JBDTJV010000259.1 coordinate 2,795, forward strand.
TTATGGATCTTTTTCTTAATCAAACACAGTTTTGCATGTACTTTCATACCCGGTAAACCGGTAAAAACTTTTACCCCTGCATCCTCAAGTATTTTTTTCCATTCAAGGTTGGCTTCTTCATCAAAGCGTGCCCTTAATTCTAGAATGACTGTCACCGATTTTCCATTTCTGACCGCATTGGTTAACGCGTTGATCACATTAGAATCTTCCGCCAGCCTGTAGCAGGTGATCTTGATACTTACCACATCAGGGGCAATAGCTGCTTCGCGCAAGATATCAATGATCGTATCAAAAGAATGATAAGGGAAACTAAGCAGGATATCTCTTTGTAATATTACCTCGCTTACGCTGTTCGCATTCTTTAGCAACGGATGAATAAAAGGTTTTTTACGGGTATTTTTTTTATCAAAAACAATCTCGGGAAACCGGATAAAATTTTTAAAATTATGAATACGCCCACCAGATTGAATATTGTCTTTATTGGTAATCTGAAGCCTTTTGATGAGGTAATTTAATAAACCACTATCAATGTCCTTGTCAAATATAA
>JBDTJV010000260.1:0-2728 GCA_039935675.1 Ginsengibacter sp.
TTGATCTTCACCAGGCAGAGGTAAAAGGAATTGCATCCGGAGACACTGCTTTGGCGGGAGCTTCAATTATATTGTCTGCAAAGCTTTGGCAGGAATTGGTAGATTTATATGGAGATATACCTTATTCACAGGCTTTCCAAACTGATAAATATCCAAGCCCTGTATATGACAAAGGCGAGGATATATATAAATCATTGCAAGGCCGTTTAGATACTGCAATCAGCTATATGCATGCTTCCGAAAAAAATGCATTCATTGCTGCAGATATTGTAAATCATGGAGACCAAAATAAATGGATACTTCTTGCAAATACTTTGAAATTAAGATTGTTAATCAGGCAATCAGAAGTTCCAGGTTTTGACCCTTCATCTGACATTTCAAAAATATTAGCCAACGGAGGAGTGTTAGGAAAAGGACAAACAGTAAGTGTGAATCCAGGTTATTCAAACGATCTTAATAAACAAAATCCTTACTATGCTATTTTTGGTTGGGATCCAACCGGTGTTGTAAGTACATCATCCGACAATGCGAATGCTTACATTGTTAATATCCTCAAAGGTTCCAATGATCCCAGAATAGGGAGGTTTTTTTACCCGCTTGGATTTTCAGGTAATACTTTTGCTGGTGCTGTATTTGGAGCGGCTCAGTCAACTTTACCAACAGCATCCAATCTATCATATTTTGGGCCGGCCCTGGTTGGTACTATTAATTCAGGTAATTCAGGAGATGGTTCCGGCGCCAAACAAAACCAATGGATATATCCTTCTTATGAAAGTATGTTTTTATACGCAGAGGCTGTTGCGAGAGGATGGATTCCAGGAAGTGCACAAGTTGCTTATATGTCTGCCGTTACGGAATCTTTCGCATGGCTTGGAGTACCTGATGCGGCTAATGCTGCTTCAACCTACATGGCTAATACTCCTTCGGCCAATTGGGCAAATGCAGGCACTTCTACTTTATCAATGGCAAAATTTATCGCTTATCAAAAATATATAGCCAATACAGCTATTGATCCTTTAGAATCTTACTCAGATCTCAGAAGATTGAATTTTTTAAATGATAATAGTTATATATCCGCATCCCCTGGTAAGCTTTCAAATACCCTTCCGGTAAGGTTGCTTTATCCTCAAAGTGAATATACTTCCAATTCAGTTAATGTACCTAAACAGGTTGGTGGTGCAGGTGGCGATTTATTTACTAAGAAAATATTTTGGCAACAATAATTAAATCCGTTGATAAACTTTTTTTAAAAATAAAGTAAAATTGAAAATATGAAATTATATTTTAAAAAATCATTCATTGTGATGGTGGGGCTTCTTGTAATAGCAGCATCAGGTTGCCTGAAAGATAAAGCCTACGATAATGGTGAAATACAATCAGGCCATGGTTCCACAGTAAAAGTTATAGCAATTGGAACAAATGTCTCAAGCCAGGGGAATTTTTTAAATCTGTCATTAAATACATCTGCCAACGACACTACTTTAAATTTGATTCCGGTTACCCTTGGAGCTTCTTCTCCCGCTCAACAGGATATACATGTAACATTAGTGCAGGATACATCTTTGATCACAAATTATAATAACGCAAATGGTAGCAGTTATACAGTGCCTAATATGTTTAGTGTTATAAATCCTGGCGGAGTAGTTGTAATTCCAAAGGGTTCGTATGTAGGATATCTCCAAATAAAATTTGTACCTGATGATTTTATTAATGGGGCGCCTTATGCTGTTGCATATACAATAAAAAGTATAGCGGAAACCGGATATACCATCAGCGGAAATCTACAGAATGGAATAGCTGCAATAGGAATAAAAAATAAGTATGATGGTAATTATGGATTGGTTATCAGAACGACAGGCTGGGCAGCGTACGGAATCTCGGATAACCAGGTGGGCACCTGGCCGGTAGCGTCAAATGGTACAAGCATTGGTATGGCAACTGCAGGGGCAAATAGTGTTAAATTATTTGATTATGCAGAAGGATTTGGATTTGCTCAAATTGCTTTTGCTTTGGGAAATAACGGATTAGCAGGATTTGGAAACGCATCTCCTAAGTTTACTTTTGATCCAACATCCAATTTGCTAACTGATGTTACTAACGATGTTGTAGTTGATAGTAGAAACAGACAATTCCATATCAATCCTGCTGTTAATGATAGCCGTTTTGATCCGGCTAGCCATAACATGTACCTTGCCTACACAATGACACAAAATGGAAGGCCGACTCAATACATATACGATACATTAACTTATATTGGAGTAAGGCCGTAGGTAGAATTTATTCAAAAATAGAAATGAAGTAAACCTGGAGATAGAAAACTTTTCCGGTTTCAGGATATCACATCCATTCATTGTGAAGGCTAATAAACAAAAATCTTCCATAAGGCAGTCATAGCTTCACGAAAAATTTATTGTAATTCATACACTTTTTTAAAAACCCATTTTCCATCCATCAATAATTTTTATGTTCATGTTTTTTGATCCTGTTCAAGAGCTTAAATGGTTCATCTATCTAAAATAATATTTCAGGATATTAATTAAATGCTTCGGGCATTTCATTAACTGATTTTTAACAGAATGCAATGCCACACTGTATTTCCGACGATACCAATTTGCTTTGCAGCAGTGAGAAAAGACAATAATTTTAGGTCAAATTCTTTAATCATCTTAAAAATTAAAATTATGAAAAAAATCTTTTTTGTATTTCTATCAACCGTCTTCAGTATCAG
>JBDTJV010000261.1:0-5990 GCA_039935675.1 Ginsengibacter sp.
CAGCAATCTCTTCAGAAAGGTATTTCGTGAATAAAAATGAGTTTTCAAATTTTTATGAAACAATTGTATACTATTTTATTTTTAATCGCAGCTCTCCCTTGCGCAGCTCAGAAATATATTTTGTTAGATAAAACGATGGCCCAGCCACCAGTTATGAGTAACAAGATCACGGTCTCTGAGAAGTATAAAAATTTTTTCCCCGTTGAGAAGAAAGACCTTCCTGCTTTCATTAAAGCTTTGGAAGAAATTTCTGAAAGGCTTACTTCAAAAAAGATCACCGGCAAAGCAAAAGCGTACCGGATTGGATGCACAGAGTTTTCAGGAAGAGTATTCCCGCTCGAGGCCGGGGAAAGACTTGATTATGTACTGACATCCACATGCGATGATATAAAAGTGCCGATGCACCTTGTGGATGCAAAATTGAATAATGCCAACAATGCTTATTTTGTAAATGCATGGCTCAAATATATTAAGAGTAATTACCATGAATATAAACCTTTGCACAAAAAAGTGCCGGTGAAGAAATGATAGTATGAATAATCAACCTGTTTATTGATAGGTATCTATTCCTCGGTTTTTGAAAAAAATAAGACAGGAATCTACATAAACATTTATTTTGTGAATCTTATTCATAGTAATTTTTCATAAAAAATGTTTTTTGCCAATTTTGCAAACATTAACATTTACCCGCTCATTGCTCATATCTTAGGATTAGAGATATCCGACAAGATCGATGGAAACTTTGACGTACTTAAAGGAATATTAAAATAGCAATTGAATTTATTTCCAAATGGGCCAGCAGTAAATCAATAAATAAACCGGATTTCTATTCTACCAACATTTTTACATGGCATTATAAAAAGACCTTGTTCTGTTGATTTTCAGATCGCGAAGCAAAGGAGATTTTGGACTGATATTAATACTGAAATAGCGATAAATTCCAAGTGGCGTTACATTGATTGACATTTGCCAGCAGTGCAGATCCCGCGATACTGACATCGTTAAAGGGTTCAGTTGACCAAGCGTAAGATTATAATATCCGTTCACCGCCATTTGCCATTTAGGGGTAATATTTAGCGTGCCGCTAAAGTTCAGGTTTTGCGAAAAATTATTGACAAAGCCAACTTTTTGAATAAATTGTTTGGTAAAGGCAAGGGAATAAGACAGATTTATTGACCATGGAATATTGAAATCAGCGAATTCTCCCGGATTGTTTCTGATGTAAGCGAGATCGCTGTTATATTGGTCAGAGTTCATCATGGCTTGATCTATCGGAGGTTGTTCATTTGGTTTTACTCCTCCCTTATCCCCGGTTTTTTTATTTCCCCCGGTAAAGGAACTGGATAAAGAAATGCTCGCATTTGTCATACGACCCAGCGAAACAGGTTTTGTTTTCCAAACAAGGATATTCGTGTCTCTTCCATACGCATTTACTTCGTATGGATCAAAATTTGCGTTGGTGGTGAAATTGATCTTGTTAAATAAATTAGTGCTGGCAACGGCGGTAATATTAGAAAAATGCCGGAAATCAACAGGGAATAGATTATAGCTTCCATTAACACTAAAGGCATCTAAAAGAGAGATTTTCTTTAAGACGTTTCCGGTATCTTTTTTATCCCGCACTTTCATGGAAATATTGTTCTCAAGCCCAAAAGTAAATCCTCCAAAACGCCCGTTAGTGTAAGGTCCATTTAGATTAATTCCGCTCGCATAGTAGGGCAGATAGTCTTTATCACCCGCGGAATCTGTTTGCACCCGGTAATAATTATTCCGGTTGAAATTGGGTTGATAACTGATGCCAAAGGTGGGCCTTATTTCATGCCGGATCGCCTGAATTTTAGCTTTCTTATTTTTCGCAGCAATCATTCCAAATATCCTGGTTGATATACTTAGGCCAAAGGCCATTTGCCTGGCGGTATAAAAACCCTTTTGAACTGAAGTGTCCAGCCTGTTTTTCAAATTATCCCACGTTTGGGTCACTTTACTTTGATACCAGGTTTCATCATAGCTTACAGAAGGAGCAATTTGAAAAACCCCCATTTGTGGTAATGATAAGCTGATCGGAATAGAATGATGAACGCCCCATTGCAGTGTATCCTGAATTTGCCTTAGAATAGGTTGAGCACCTGTGGAATCAGTGAATGAAAATCGGTTTTGAGCACTCAGGGCATAACCAATTCCAATATTTTCATACCATTTCAATTGTCCAACAGGATCTTTTCTTCTAAAAGGATAAATGGTCGTCATGTTAAATCCTAACGTAGGTAAACTTACATTGATCTGTTTTAAAAGGGTATTTTGATCGTGATTGGCAGTTAGTGTTAGGTTGAATGGCTTATCCTGCCAGGTTTTAGAGTAAGCAATAGAAGAAGTAAGCTGATTTTGGAAATTCAACGTCGGATCATTTGGCACAAGGGAATTATAAATGCTGCTACCTGCATTTACATTTGCAGAAAAAGAAACGCCAGGCCTTGATTTTGTATCGGCACTATGGCTCCAGGTGATATGATAAGCACGATTTTTTTGAAAATCAGGATCTCCTTTAAAGTTCAAATTAAAATGTTGAATGTCAAATGCCAGGTTGCCGCTATAATGGTATTTTTTGGAATACCTGGGATTTAAATTAAGTGACCACCCACCATAAGAATAGATACTCGATCTCACTATCACATCCCAATATTCATTGACCACTTTATAATAACCAAGACCTTCCAGCCCAACTCCTTTTTGCTGGTTTACCGTAAAATTGGGAGGTAAAAAACCAGAGTGTCTTTCCTGGTTCAACGGAAAAATTCCGAAAGGAAAATAAATCGGGATGGGTACACCTTCAAACTCGGGGTGAACCGGTCCGGATATGGCGACCTTATTAGTAATAAATTCAATTTTATTTGCGATAAAAGCAAAGTGTGGCGTATCCAGGTTGCAAGTAGTAAATCTTCCCCGAAGCGCATAGAATACATCAGGACTTACTTTTTTGATCACCTTGGCAAAGACATACATTTCGCCTTGCTGCGTATAAGTGCTTTTGGTAATTCCTTTTCCCGATTTCATATTAAACCGGATAGAATCACTTTGAGAGGTAAAATCTGGCTGTTTAAAAGTGGGAAAAGCAATTACTTTTCCGGTGCTGTCTCTTTTGATGGAAGCAATAATATCACCCGATGCTTCGTCAAAAGAAACGATGGGGCCTGTCAGGTTATTATTCCTGTAATCAGTGGTTACTTTGTTTCCATAAAGGGTGACTTTTTTCCCGGGAACATCTATCACCATTGAATCTTCTGCGGTGTATTGGATCGGCGCTTCCAATGCATTTTTAGCAAGTTTATATTGAATAGTGTCTGCAGTTTTTCCATTTAATGAGGTATCTTTTAAATGAAGAGAATCCCCGGTTTTATCGGGTATAGAATCGATCTTTCCTTTGCTTTCAACAGCAGGCGTGGTGTCGCTCAAAAATTTTTGCTTTTCTGCAACAGAAAAATGTTTTTCCTTTGAAGAAAATATTTGTGAAGAATGAGCGTTGTTTTTGGAGTAAGAATATTTTGCAAAAGAACTTTCGCCACTGCTGGAAACCGTAAAAAAGATTAATACAAAAAAGATAGCTGTAAAAGCAGAGGGGCGGATTGATTTTGATTTAAGTTTGTCTTTTATGTGCATAGCAGCAAGGCAACAAAAATATAGATATTACAATTAACGATTTGTGAAGATTATTAAAAGAATAGCCGCCTCAAAATTACATTTGAAATGTTTGAATCAAAAAGAATTTTAATTTTTACCCGTTTATTGCCTGCGTTTTTAATTTTGTCTCTTATATTTTTTAGTAATAATGGATTTTCCCAGGCTCCGCGCAAAATAAGAACCATCATTATTGATCCCGGTCATGGCGGCACAGATCACGGTGCTCATGGAGATTATGAAGGATCCCTTGGTTCCATGGAAAAGAACATTACCCTGGCTATTTCAATGAAACTGGTAGATGATTTGAAAAAAGCGATGCCGGATGTGAACATCATTCCGTCAAGAACCACAGATGTTTTTATGAACGTGCATCAAAAAGCCCAATTTGCCAATGAGCACCACGGAGACCTTTTTGTATGTATTCACGCGGATGCGGTTGATTTAAAAACAGGTTCCCGGATTTTAGGATATAAAACAGAAACCTATCATACGACCAAATATGAAGGCAAAGGGAAACACCGAAAAAAAATCCTAACCAAACATACCCGCAGAGTAGCTATCAGGGAATATTATAAAATTCCTACCACCCGCAAAGGTACCAGCACATTAATACTCTCGGCCCGCCAAACCAGCGATAAAACAAAAGCGCTTGAAGAGGGGGATCTTGGGTTTAATACCGAGGATGATGATAGTTCTGTAAGTATCAATTACGATAGTCCTGAATGGAAAGCAAGTGCTCTATTGTATTCCCAGAATTATTTCAAAAAAAGCTACCAGCTCGCTTCCATGGTGCAGGATCAGATTTCAAAAACGGGTCGCAATGACCTGGGTGTTTGGCAACGTCAAAAAGGACTTTGGGTCCTGCATGCCACCCAAATGCCTGCAGTTCTTATTGAAACCGGATTTATCAGTAATTACGATGATGAAAGATATTTGAACAGTGAAAAAGGCCAGGAAGAGATAGCGCAGGCAATTACAGATGCGCTTGTAAAATATAAAAAGCAGGTAGAATCTCCCCGGAATACCGCAGCTGCCACTGGTGATAAAATCGCCAATAGTTCTTATTGATTCCCTTTGAAATTTTTATTTTAGGTATCCGTGGGCCACTTTCCCAATTCTTGCTCAATTGTATTTAACTGCCAGTGAACTTTACTATTTTCGCAGAATATTTTAATTTTCCTAATGGTTAAATTAATTTTAGACGAAAAAATACCAAATGAAAATAAGCAACGAAACTAAGGTAGGTGTGATGGCAATAGTTGGAGTAGGATTATTGATAGCAGGCTTTAATTTTTTAAAAGGTCACGGGATATTTAAGAAGGAAAAACATATCTACGCTATTTATAATGATGTGCAGGGACTGGTGAAGTCAAATCCGGTTGTGATTAACGGTTTGCAAATCGGCAGAATCGAAAACCTGGATGGTGGAAAGGATATGAAAAAGATTGTGGTGACTGTCTCTCTTACTAAAGAGGTAAATATTCCTGATAATTCACTGGCGGTAATTAATCCTAATCTTTTGGGAGCCCCCACAATGGAAATTCAACTGGGCACTTCGAAGTCCTATTTAAAAGCCGGTGATACGCTTCTGACCAGCCTTAGTGGCGGAGCCTTTGACGAGGCAATGAAAGTGATCAACCCGGTTTTGTACGAAGTAAAAAATGCCGTGAAATCACTTGATTCTGTGCTTACAACGATTACCACTCTCTTCGATGTTCGCACAAAAGAAAATATTCAAAGTATTTTGAATAATCTTAACCTGACCACAGCTTCCTTCCTCGTAACTGCCCAATCTGCACAAAAAATAATGGATTACCAGAATGGAGCACTCGCCCAATCTCTCAATAATGTTAACACTTTTACAAGCAATCTGAATAAAAACAATTTAAAGCTGGACAGTATTGTCAACTTTACAAATCGGTTTACTAAAAATCTTTCTGAGATCAATTTGCAAAAATCGTTGGATACTTTAAATGTAGCGATCAGTAATTTTAAAGCCGGTTCAGAAAAATTAAATAGCAAAGATGGCACTGTTGGATTGTTGTTAAATGATAAAACCTTGTATGATAATCTCAAGAACACTACCGAAAAAATGAATATTTTGCTGGATGATATCAGGGTTCATCCAAAAAGGTATGTGAACATCTCTATTTTTGCAAAAAAGGACAAAGGCAATTACTTAACGGCGCCCCTGGTTGATGATTCCATAAAAGTGGTAAAACCATAACATGTTTCTAAGGGTAAAATTTTTGGGCCTCCTTTTTTTTTTAATTGTCGGGTATCAATCCTACTCACAAGTTGCACCGCCGGCTCCT
>JBDTJV010000262.1:0-2891 GCA_039935675.1 Ginsengibacter sp.
ATAATTGTTTGTTTACCGGTATTTATAATTTCATTTTCCATTAAAAAAACTGAAAAAGGGGGAGTGATTCTTTTTAAAAATCAAAAAAATAATACATCTTTTAAATGATTGCAAACGTAATCGAAATGAGTGAATGAACAAACAAAATCATTTGCTTTATAATTCAAAAAGTTCGTACCTTAACACGGTAACGAAAGGCAGTATGATCACATTCTTTCAGCATTTTATTACAATTTATGAATTAACTTTACAATCTTTTTTTAAAGATTGAATAGTAGAAAAGAAAAACCATGTCCACTACAAAAACAAAAAAACCACCCACCATCCAAAAATCAAAGCCGTCTGAAAAAAGTAAAGGCTCACAACCAATCGAAGACGAAATATTGACCAACCACCTTCAAAAACATTTTGGTTTCACTGCATTTAAAGAACCTCAAAGAGATATTATCCACAGCCTGCTATCCGGTAAAGACACTTTTGTCATAATGCCTACAGGCGGAGGAAAAAGTCTTTGTTACCAGTTGCCAGCTATCATCAGTGAAGGTTGCGCTATTATTGTTTCTCCATTAATTGCACTAATGAAAAACCAGGTAGACCTGGTGCGAGGTTACAGCAGTACTGATAATATTGCTCATTTTTTAAATAGTTCCTTGAATAAAGGTCAGCAGAAACTTGTTAAAGATGACCTTCTTTCTGGAAGCACGAAACTTCTTTACGTTGCACCTGAAACATTGACGAAGGAAGAAAACATTGAATTTTTTAAAGATCTGACCATATCATTTTTTGCGGTTGATGAGGCACATTGCATCAGTGAATGGGGCCACGATTTCAGGCCTGAATATAGGAGGTTGCGCGAAATAATGGATATGATCAATGCAAAAATTCCGGTTATTGCATTAACTGCTACGGCCACTCCAAAAGTTCAAAGCGATATTGTTAATAACCTGGGATTGCGCGAACCTAACATTTTTATTTCCTCGTTTAACCGGTCCAATCTTTATTATGAAGTGGTGCCCAAAGTGAAAAAGGACCAGGCAATAAAAAGTATTGTAAAGTTCATTTCGCAAAACAAAGGCAAAAGTGGAATTATCTATACCCTAAACAGGAAAACAACAGAAGAGCTTGCAGACACATTAATGGCAAATGGAATAAAGGCCGTCGCTTACCATGCAGGCTTGGATACCAAATTAAGAGCTCTAAGGCAGGACCAGTTTTTGGGAGAGGATATCCAGGTAATTGTAGCTACGATCGCTTTTGGAATGGGGATCGACAAACCAGATATCCGTTTTGTCATCCATTATAATATTCCAAAATCAATTGAAAATTATTACCAGGAAACGGGCCGTGCTGGCCGTGATGGGCTTGAGGGCAAGTGCCTTCTTTATTATTCTCATAAAGATGTGGCAAAGTTGGAGCATTTGATGCGTGATAAGTCACTGAGCGAAAGAGAAATTGGCGCCCAGTTGATTAATGAAACCGTTGCTTATTCTGAAAGTGGCGTTTGTCGTCGGAAAATGCTGATGAACTATTTTGGTGAAAAGTATGAGTTGGATAATTGCGGGGGCAAATGTGATAATTGCAAAAATCCTAAAGAACTTGTAGAAGCCAAAAAGGAAGCCACCACAGCCTTAAAGGCAGTCAAATCGCTTGAGGAAAGATTCCCTATTACCTATGTGATCCCTGTGATTGTTGGCAAATTAAATCCACAGATAAAAATGTATCGTCATGATGAATTACCTGTTTTTGGAACAGGGAAAGATAAAGATGAGCATTTTTGGAATTCCCTGATCAGGCAGATGCTTCTTGAAAATCTTATACAAAAGGATATTGAAGATTATGGTGTATTAAAGATCACTAAAAAGGGGCAGGCTTTCCTCCAAAAGCCAGGTTCTTTTAAAATAGCTTTGAATCATATATATGAAACTGACGGAGATGAGGAGGAAGAATCTAATGAAGCAGCAGAAGGAGGAGCGGCCGACGAAAAATTGGTGGAACTTTTAAAAGATCTGCGTCAGCAGGAAGCAAAAAAAAGGAATCTGCCTCCCTTTGTAATTTTTCTTGAAAATAGCCTGATTGATATGGCTACTCTCTATCCTACTACTTTGAAAGAACTGGAAAAATGCCAGGGAGTTAGTGTAGGAAAAGCATTGAAATTTGGGCGACCTTTTGTCAACCTTATTGAAAAATATGTGGAAGAGAATGAAATAGAAAAGCCGGATGATTTTGTGATGAAAAGCGTTGTGAATAGGAATAATAACAAGATTTTTATTATCCAGAATGTAGATAAAAAAATGCCTTTGGAAACCATTGCCAAAAACCGGACATTACAACTTCCGCAACTCCTTGAAGAAATGGAAACCATTGTGGCAAGCGGCACCAAATTAAACCTTGATTATGCAATTGAAGATCTCATGGAAGAATACGAAAGAGAGGAGATTATAGATTATTTTAAAGGTTGCCAGACCTCCAGCCTTGAGGTAGCAAGGCAGGAATTATCAGACGGTAATTATTCACTGGAACAATTGAAGATAGTCAGGATCAAATTTTTGTGTGAATATGGAAATTAAAAAATTTTGAAAAGGAATTTTTATTTTAACTGAATAATTCTATTTTTGCCGCCCGTTGGTGCGGTAGCTCAGTTGGTAGAGCAAAGGACTGAAAATCCTTGTGTCGGCGGTTCGATCCCGCCCCACACCACAAAACCCCTTAACTGGGGTTTTTTAATAGGATAGTTTCATAAAAAAAAACTACATTTCCTCTTGGAAATATATTTCAAATGCACCTAAAAGAGAGGTTCCAGAACAACTATGATTTTCTGAGGGTTTTTGCAGCATTTTGTATTATTTTTTTTCATTCATTTGCTCTTGTAGGGAAATCGAATGAAGATCCCC
>JBDTJV010000263.1:0-5037 GCA_039935675.1 Ginsengibacter sp.
CTGAAAACAGAATCAGCTGTTTTATAATTGCCTGCCCGATAATCATTGTAACCTGCATAGAAGAGTTCAGTCTTGTCATAAGAAGTATCAAGGGCTAAAATCTTTCCGTACCATTTTCCAGCCTCGGCATAATTACCCTTATCAGCAAATTGCTTGGCAAGATCATTAACGGTTTTGATTTTTTGAGCAGGAATCGTATCTAACTTGAGCGCTTTATCAATATAGGATTCTCCTTGAGCCTCACTCCCTGGAAATTGCAATAAGATCTTACCATAAGAAGCATAATCATTAGGTCCTATATTTTCAGGAGCAACTACAGAAAAGAATTTTTCAAAAGCAGTTCTTGCTTTTAATGAATCTCCAAGTGCATCGTATGCATAGGCTTTCAAACCATACAAATTTGGAAAAGATTTTCCACCGGCAGAATCTATACAAGCGTTTGCCTGGGTGATAGTCTGATCGTATTTCTTAGAAACAAAGAGTAAAGATGCTTTTGCATAACAGTTTTTAGAATCATTGTCTGCCACTGCAATATATTTATTCAGATATACTTCAGCTTTATTTACATCACGCTCGTAATAATAAAGATATAACCAATAATATACAGGAGCAAAGTTGGGATCCTCCCTCATAGCGTCATCGAAGTACCTCATATAAATGGCCTCCTGTCCGTAGCCTTGTGTCTGAAATATTCTTCCAATCATAAAACTGGCGCGGGCATCTTTCGGATCAAGTGCTAATGCGCTTTGGAAATTGATAGTTGCATTGGCACCATCGTTCAATCTCCAGTAGGCTAGTCCGAGATCATTTAGGATTTCGGGATCCTTTTTTTCCTTGTCTGCAGCCTGTTTTAATTTATCAATTGCGTACAATAAATCGCCGCTTTTTGATTCAATATTGGCCCTTCCAACTGCAGTAAGAATCGGTGCAAGCTCCCTTTTTTTGGTACTGTTGATAGCAGCTTCAAAATGATTTCTTGCATCTGTTTTATTACCTTCCATCAGTTCGATCTGGCCCATGCCAATCACCATTAATGCATCATTCGGATTTGCCTGCAAAGTTTTCTGATACAAATCTTTAGCAGCTGCGGTATCAATTGGCTCCCGGTTCATGTCCAAATAACTTTGCCCCAGCCAATATGCGGCTTCGGTATTTTTTGGATTAGATGCCAGCAATTGCTTAAATACATTTTCGGCACTTTGGTACCTTTCATAATCCAAAAACTGTTTTCCTTCTTTAATGCCTTGAGCAAAAAGAACACTACCCATTAAAATCAAAGAAGCGATAAGTCCGATTTTTTTCATTGTTTACAAATTTTACTTTTTAATAAATAACTGGTTTTGATTTATAAATCTAATTGGTTGTTGCTGATCTAACACTAAAATTCATTTTGGCTGGTCCCAAATAAGCACGCCTGAAAATCAATTGTCCTCTTTCATATTCCAAAAACGTAGCAAAGCCGCTGCCGAGCCCGTCATAATTTTCTTTGATGATATAATACAAACCCCGTACCATAGGATAACGTTTAAGCATAATATTGGCCTGGTAGGGTTTTATATAAGCCTGGTCAGAGCATTTACATTGAATGGAAGCAATGGTAACTTTTTTTAAAAAACTGGTTTGAGTGGTATCCTCCGGGTTGCCGATCCAGCTTACTCCTACGAACCCCAAAACATTTTTATGATTTGCCACATAATTAATTACTCCTTCACTACTATCCTCTGCAAAAACTTTTTTAGGATCTAAAGGTTGTCCTCGTAAAATAGAATCAATTGCATATCGAATGGTACTTGTTTCTTTTAACCCATCAAATACAGCGAGCTCTTTATCGCCAGTGGTGCCGCTAAGTATTCCTTTAATCGCATCCATTGTAAAAAGAGAATCGGGAAAATCTTTATTCACAATTACCGCGATGGCGTCATTAGCCACCCTGGACCAAGTTGGAGAAAAGGATAAACGATCCTTGTATTCTTTTTCTTCCTTGGGTGTCAATCCGCGCGTTACGATGATCAGGCGGGTACTATCTTTTTTCAGGTCTTCAAAACATTCTGCTTCCGGTTTGTATTCAGCAATAATCTTCGCCTTCGGATACAGGGCTTCAAAAACCTGTATCTCCGAATCTATTACTGGCTTAAAAGATTCATCCACACTAATATGAATAGTCCCGCTTTCGGGAGTATCAATATCTGTCCTTACTCTTTGACTACATCCGAATAAAAAAACAGAGAGCAGCATCATCAGACAAGCTGCACTCCCAAAATTCCATAAATTTCTATTGATCTTGTTTATCATTCTCTTAAATAATTTTTTTTAAAACCCCGGTATACGCGCCAGGAACCATAAATAATAACCAAAACAGCAAAAATCTTCGCAGGAGTACCTCGTGCAAAACCTGATGAAAGATTTAGTTCTTTTGCAAACAAAATAATGATCCCGACTGCAAGATAAATAAAGCCCATTCCAAAATCAGTAATACTTCTCATCAAAAGATATCGCTTCGTTTTTCTATCAGGAGTGTTCTCAAATTCTTCAAGACTCATAGTTAAAATTTTATCGACAAAACGGCAAGTTATATTAAAAAGCAGAATTCGCCATATTTGTCTGTTTACTATAATTAAGATGCGAAAAACACTTCACAGGAATGTAATTGATTTGTTAATTACTTTCCTCTCTTCCTAGCAAATGATGCAGAAAAGAAAATATTCCACACGAATTCACTGTTCAAATATATTAATTCCCAAAAGTTTTTTAAAGAATATTCTCAGCAATATCAAAACAGGACCATTCCAATAATTAAACAATATTTTTGCGATGAAAAATTTATCAGGATAAGAAATATTTATGAAACCATCGCTACCACAGGGCACACGTGACTTTGCTGCTGATACGCTATACAGAAGAAAATTTATTATTCAAACCATCCAGGAGGTTTTTGAATTTTACGGATTTGAACCTTTGGAAACGCCTTCTATAGAAAATTTGGAAACGCTGATGGGAAAATATGGCGAGGAAGGCGATAAACTGATCTTTAAAATATTGAATAACGGTCTCGATCATCCTTCAAAAAGAGAAACAGCTATCAAAAATTTTGAAAATATACTTGAAGGAAAAAACAATAAAAACATAACGGAAAGAGCCTTGCGATATGATCTGACGATTCCATTTGCAAGGTATATGGCTATGAACCAGGGGAAATTAACCATTCCGTTCAAACGCTTCCAGGTACAAAATGTATGGCGCGCAGACAGGCCACAAAAAGGTCGTTACCGTGAATTTCTTCAATGTGATGCAGACATAGCCGGTTCGTATTCATTGATAGCAGATGCAGAACTGGCTTGTATTTATGCAAATGTTTTTAATCAATTAAAAATTGACGTTTCTATCAAAATCAACAACAGAAAAATACTCTACGCGCTGGCAGAATTAACGGGCAATATTGGCAATATGAATGCAATTACCGTTGCCATTGACAAGTTGGATAAAATAGGATTGGAAAAAGTAAAAGAAGAACTTTTAATTGCCGGACTATCAGAAAAAGATATTTCACTGATCGAAAAATATATTAATATCCAGGGAACTAATACCGAAAAGTTAGAAAAAATGTCATCAATTGCCGGAGATTCAGAAACCGGCCGGAAGGGAATAGCGGAATTGTCGTTGCTGTTGGAATATATCGATCAATCGTTTACCAATTCCAGCAAACAAACCATTGAAATTGATTATTCTTTAGCCCGTGGATTAAACTATTATACAGGAACGATTTACGAAGTAAAAGCAAAAAATGTTATCATGGGAAGTATTGGAGGCGGTGGTCGTTATGATGATCTGACAGGGCTTTTTGGTGTACCCGCGATGCCGGGTGTTGGCATTAGCTTTGGGGTAGACAGGATCTATGACGTTATGGAAGAATTGAAACTTTTCCCTGAAAATATTAATAAGCCAACCCAGGTTTTATTTTTCAACCTGGGAGAAAAGGAAAGTTTGCACGCTTTTAAATGGATGCAAAAACTTCGCGATAATAGAATAAGTGCTGAGCTTTTTTATGAAAATTCCAAAATGGAAAAGCAATTCAAATACGCTTCCAAAAAAAATATAGCCTATGCAGTGATTATTGGCTCCCAAGAATTAAATGAAAAAACCTGCATTATAAAAAATCTCTCGAATGGCGAGCAGCAAACCATTCCTGAAAGTCATTTGGCTGGTTTTTTTGAAATTTCAAAAACATACGAATAAAACAATTCAGCAATTTTATAATATATTTACTATTGCTCTCGCATTTAATGAAACATTGTTCATTATTAAAAAAAAATGTATGAAATCTTTTCTCAAAATCTTCCTGTCATTTAGTGCAATCATTTTTTTTCTTTCTTCATGCAGTAAGAAAAATGAAGTTGGAAAAATGATTCCTTCTGATGCTCTTTTTGTTGCACAGGTGAATGTAAAATCGCTCGGCAGCAAAGTATCATGGAATGAAATAAAGGAAACCAGCATTTATAAAAAAATGCATGCTGATTCTGCCGAAGACGAGTGGAAAAGCAAAATCATGGATAATCCTTCGTCCACTGGAATAGATTTTGACGACGGCCTGGTTTTCTTTGCAGTAAAGCATCCGGGTGAGCAATATGTAGCGGCAGAAGGAAAAATAAAAAATGAGAAGGATTTTGAAAATTTCAACAAAAATTTAGATCCTTCACAAACGGTAAAGAAAGTAGGTGATATCAATATTTTTACTTTAAAAAACAAAAGTGTAGTAGGATGGAATGACGGTCGTTTTGTATATGTATCCAGTCCGAAACTTCCTGCAAAAATGGAAATGGGAGACGGCGCGTCTGCTGAAAATACTGACCTCACTGCGGTTTGTACTAAATTATTTTCATTAAAATCAGATAGTTCTCTTGCCGGAAATGATAAATTCAAATCATTGTTAAATGAAAATGGCGATGCACATATTTGGCAAAATACAGAAGCGTTGGTAAACAGTTCCGCATCACTTGGGATGTTGGGAATGCTAAAGCTGGACGCATTTACAAAAGATAA
>JBDTJV010000264.1:0-3507 GCA_039935675.1 Ginsengibacter sp.
TGCGTGAATGTAAAATAAAAGAGGGTCCGCGTAAATTGTTGCAACGGGTAAAAGGGCTGGAACTGGTTGAAATGAACGAAACCGAAACCTGTTGCGGTTTTGGAGGAACATTTGCCGTTAAATTTGATGCTATTTCAGCAGCGATGGCGGATCAAAAAATTAAAAACGCATTAGCCACCGGAGCTACGCATATCATTTCTACAGACCTAAGTTGCCTGATGCATTTACAGGGAATTATTACCAAAAATGAAATACCTCTTTCCACTATGCATATTGCAGATGTGTTGGCCAGCGGATGGGAATAGATATTTTCGAAGATTCTTCCCTGCTTCAACAAAAATTATCAATTTAATATTATTATAATATATTTATCAATCATTATAAAGATAAAACAACAGAAGTATGAAATTAAGATCAGGAATTGCCATTCTGATTATTCTTCTCTCATCTTGTGCTGCTAAAAATGATAACAGCCAGTCGACGAAAAAGAATTTGCCGATATCAGGAACCTGGAAATTATTTTCTGCAACCATTGTAGAAAAGGGAGATACCACCAAAACAGATTACACCAAAAATACCTCTTTCATCAAGATCATTAATGACACTCATTTCGCTTTTCTCACGCACGGTTTGGAAAAAGGAAAAGATTCTACCAACAATTTTGACGCCGGAGGCGGAAGCTATTCTCTCGTGGATAGTAACTATACCGAACATCTCGAATATTGCAAAGAACCGGAATGGGAAGGTCATGATTTTGCATTTGTCGTTACCATTAAAAACGACACGCTAATCCAAAAGGGAATTGAAAAAGTGGACAATGCGGGAATTAACAGGTTAAATATTGAACGATATGTACGCTTGAAAAATTAACTAATCTAATACCGCCATAATCTTCGTAAAACGATAAACAAAGCGTGCTGCGTCATTCAAAATCGAGACCTCAAGGATAAAATTTTCGAATAAAAAATTTTGCTACCTGTTGTCTGATTAGTTAACTTTGTAAAGTGATAACGATAAGACAAGTAATTGCATACAAAAGATACTTTTTGGACTTTTACGAAGACCAAACTGAGCATGTGCAACGAAAAGTCGAGTGGACGTTAAATTTATTGAGGACTATGGACCGAATTCCTAAAAAGTTTTTCGATCACATGACAGGAACTGACGGATTATTTGAAGTCAGGGTTGAACTTGGAAGCAACATCTTTAGAATTTTCGCTTTTTTCGACAAAGGAAACCTAAATGTTTTAGGAAACGGATTTCAAAAGAAAACGAAAAAAACACCCAAACAAGAAATTGAAAAAGCAATTAAAATAAAAAAAGAGTACGAAAATGAAAAATAAAAAAAATATAACCACTCTTGACGAGATACTTGACAACAAATATGGAAAACGCGGAGCCCAAAAACGCGAAGAGTGGGAACAGGAGTTTGAATCATTTAGGCTTGGCGTTTTACTTGAACAAGCAAGACTCAAACTTGGTATGACACAGGAACAGCTCGCTGAAAAATGTGGAACCAATAAATCCTACATTTCCCGAATTGAGAATAATGCATCCGACATTAGGCTTTCGACACTAATGAATATTATTCAGAAGGGTTTGGGCGGACATTTAAAACTTACATTGCAACTGTGATAAAACTGGACGAACTATTGTATTAGCAAAGGTATTAAGAAGCTGGAATTTGTATTTGACCCTTGAGCAATCTTGCAAATGAATGCGCCAATTCGGGACAGTAAACAAGCAAATAATTTGAAATCTTAATAGAGGAAATTTTACTTAACCCGCGAATACAAATCAGGATAATCCGTAATCGCACCATCTACTCCCATATCCTTTAATCGCTGAATTTCTTCCAGGGTATCCGGAGTCCACGGAATCACCAGGATATTTTTCTGATGAAACGCTTTTACCAAATCCAGGGTTACCAAAGAAAACTCAGAACTAAAAATATCCGGTTTAAATCCAAGCTCATTGATATACTCATCAACTGTTTTTTTATTGGAAGCATCTACAAGGAAAGATATTTTCACGTTCGGATATTTTTCATGAATCATTTTTAAAGCGCGTACATCAAATGATTGCATCATCGTGCGTGATTCAATTCCTTTATTAATAATAATTCCCATTGCCAGGTCGACGTATTCTTCCAGGGTTGAATACGTCTTACCATCGCTTTTGGGACTCGATTTAATCTCAATGTTATAATGAGCTTCATGATGAAGTTTTTTGGCGTAATCTTCTGCAGAATCTATCAAAACGCTCAGTAGCGGCTTGATCGCATGCATTTTTATCTGCCGCGGAAAAGCAGGATATGGTTTAATTCCCACATCGTATTTTGCGACGCTATCATAATCCATATCATAGATTAACCGACTTAATCCATCTTTTTTACTCATGGTATCTCCTTCCGGCGTCAGGCAAAAATCACTATTAAAATAAGCATCATGTGACACAACGATCTTTTTGTCTTTAGACATTTGAAGATCCATTTCCATCGTGCAATCATAATTGATGGCATTTTTTTCGGAGGCAATCGTATTTTCCGGCATTAGCCCCCGGCCGCCACGATGGGCTTGTTTATCAAAATTTTGCATGTTGCTTTTGGAAGATTTAGTTGACGCACACGAAACCAGTAAACCGACAAATAATAAGGAAAACCATTTTTGGTGGATAATTTTCATTCAATATTTTTAAAAACTTTTTACCAATATGAAAAAACTTTTCATTAAACTTTTTCTCTAATTATATCAATACATGAATTTTAAATTTCACTATTTCAGACCACTAAATAACCCTTAGCCAGTTTGGTAAATGAACTCACCTGGCTCTCTTTCCAATTCTCATCTTTATTCATTTCAACCTTCATAATTTCTGCTACGTCGGCGGCCAGGCGAATAGCCAATCTTGCATCAATAAATAAAATCCTCGTTCTCCTGGCGAGAAAATCTTCAATGGTCCTTGCCATTTCATTTCTCACGGCCCAAATTACCTGGGCCGGAATTATTGTTGACTCTTCGATTATTCTAATCCCCCAATTTACATTTTCATCTACTAATTTTTCAATTCCAGCTTCGTCAGCACCATAAAAAGAAAGTGAATCATTTTCTCTTTTAATTGAAGTATATCCATGAATGGCTAAATTTTGGGTAATACATGTTTTCCATGGAAGCATTTTACTGTTCATAATTTTAGACAAAGTATCTTCTGCCATCTTGCGATAGGTCGTCCATTTGCCACCGATCACTGATACCAGGCCACTTTTAGAAATAATTACTTTATGACTTCTCGAAATCTCTTTGGTTTTTTCTTTACTATCATCAGTGGCAGCAAGAGGTCGCAAACCTGCAAATACGCTTAATACATCCCTTTTGTTTGGAGGTTTTGATAAATATTTTCCAGCGGTATTTAAAACAAATTCCACTTCACTTTCCAAAGCCCGCGGTTCAAGCGAATGAGATTGTAGAGGTGTATCTGTAGTTCCTACGATTACATTCTGATACCATG
>JBDTJV010000265.1:0-16632 GCA_039935675.1 Ginsengibacter sp.
GAATAACCTGCTTATTTAGTTTTTCTTTTTCTGCGAAAAGGGATTCCAGTGCCTTGTGTGTATCTTTTGGATTTTTTAATTGCTCTTTTAAAAATCTCAATTCTTCTAATTCTTTATTCACAAATTCTTCTGCCGCTTTTCCGCTGACTGCTTCTATTCTTCTTAAACCTGCGCCTACAGCAGTTTCATTGGTTATTTTGAAAAATCCTAACTCCCCGGTATTTCCAACATGCGTTCCTCCACAAAGTTCAATTGAATATTGAGGATCCATAATAACTACCCGGACAATATCGCCATACTTTTCGCCAAAAAGCGCCATAGCTCCTGTTTTCAGAGCCTCTTCCTTGGGCATTTGTTTAATGACGACCGGTATATTTTCTCTTATTTTTTCATTCACAATGGATTCTGCTTTTTCGAGTTCTTCTTTAGTCATTTTACTGAAATGAGAAAAATCGAAACGCAAGTATTCTTCATTTACCAAACTTCCTTTTTGCTGAACATGAGTTCCCAACACTTTTCTCAATGCAGCATGCATCAAATGCGTTGCACTGTGATGTACCGCTGTTTTTCTCCTCTTTTCAACATCTACTTTTGCGATCAGATTGGCTTCAATATTCTTTGGAAGTTTTTCGGTGAAATGTAAAATTTCCGCATTTTCTTTTTTAGTATTGATAACAGGAATTCTTTCATTTTCAAAAATCAATTCGCCGTTATCGCCAACCTGGCCGCCACTTTCAGCATAAAACGGCGTTGTGTCTAAAACGATTTGAAAGATCTCCTTTCCTTTTGTTTTTGTTTTGCGGTATTTTAAAATTTTACTTTCTGTTTCCAAATCCTGATATCCCACAAAACCTTTTCCCTCATTTTCATTTAATAAGATCCAATCTTCAGTATCAATTACCGATGCAGCACGGCTGCGGTTTTTCTGTTGCTGCATTTCATTTTCAAAACCTTTTTCATCAACAGAATGTGAATTTTCTGCAGCAATTAACTTTGTCAAATCCAGGGGGAAACCGTAAGTGTCGTATAACTCGAAGGCAGTTTTTCCGTCAATATTTTTTTGATCCTTTATTAACAATTCCAATCTTTTTAATCCTGCGTCCAAGGTCCTTAGAAAATTATTTTCTTCTTCATGAATTACTTTGGTAACAAAATCTTTTTGTGTTTCAAGATTAGGAAAAACATCTTTGAATTGTTCACTGATAAATGGTACTAACTTAAAAAGTAGTGGCTCCTTTAAGTCGAGATATGAAAAATAATACCGGACTGCTCTTCTCAAAATTCTTCGTATAACATAGCCTGCGCCTGTATTCGATGGTAATTGGCCATCTGCAATTGGAAAAGCAATGGCACGAATATGATCAGCGATTACGCGAAAAGCAATTGCTTCTTTTGAATCGGAATAGTCATATTTTTTACCGGAAATCTTTTCAATTGCCTGTATAGTTCCTGAAAAAATATCTGTGTCGTAATTACTTTTTTTATTTTGTAAAACACGTACCAATCTTTCAAATCCCATTCCTGTATCCACATGTTTGGCAGGAAGCAGTTCGAGAGAACCGTCTTTTTTCCTGTTGTATTGAATGAATACAACGTTCCATATCTCGATTACTTGCGGATTATCTTTATTCACCAGCTCTTTTCCGGGAATTAATATTTTCTCTTCTTCACTTCTGCAATCGACATGGATTTCTGTGCACGGTCCGCACGGTCCGGTATCACCCATTTCCCAAAAATTATCTTTTTTATTTCCATAGATAATCCGGTCTTCGGAAATCTGTTCCTTCCAAAATTCCAAAGATTCATGATCTCGGGGCAAACCTTCTTTTTCATCTCCTTCAAAAATGGTAACGTAAAGATTTTCAGCCGGGATTTTATAAATTTTTGTCAACAATTCCCAACTCCATGCAATCGCTTCCTTTTTGAAGTAAGGCGCAGGATTTCCAGTGGCATTTCCAAAGCTCCAATTGCCTAACATCTCAAACATGGTATGATGATAGGTGTCTACGCCAACTTCTTCCAGGTCATTATGTTTTCCACTCACTCTTAAACATTTTTGGGTATCCACAACTCGTGAATAAGGCGCTGTTTTATTTCCAAGAAAATATTCTTTGAATTGGTTCATCCCGGCATTGGTAAAAAGCAACGTTGGGTCATTTTTGATAACAATAGGTGCAGATGGAACCACACGGTGTTCTTTGCTTTTAAAAAAATCGAGAAAAAGTTGTCTTATTTCCGCGCTTTGCATCATTAATTTATTTGAATTTTAAAGATTCCTAAAGGTTGTTAAAGCTATCTTTGATAAGTTGAATTTAATAATGCGGCAAAGGTATTTGCTTTGAAGTCATTTACAAACAGGAGTGATTTTTAAAATTTTAAGAATTCAACTTAGATTTTTTTTAAAATTATAATTTGAAAATATGGCACTGGCACAAATTAATTTCGATTTTGATGATTCCGGAAAAGACAATGAAAGCGTAAAATCGGTCAAAGAACAAATTAAACCAAAATCGACCCGCGGAAGAAAAAGCTTGAAACAGCTAAGCCTGGAAGCGGCAACGATTAATATTCCGGAAGATGAAATTCTTTTTCAGAAGCAATATTATGCGATAGGAGATGTGGCGGCAATGTTTAATGAAAATACCTCTTTGATCAGGTATTGGGAGAATGAATTTTCAATTTTGAAACCAAAAAAGAATAAAAAAGGAGACCGTTTTTTCCGGCCTGAAGATATTAAAAACTTAAAAATGATTCATCATCTTTTGCGCGAAAGGAAATACACTATTGAAGGTGCCAAAGAATTTATCAAAAACAATAAAGCAGCAGGCGAAAAACATGAAATGATCGAATCCCTTGAAAAAGTCAAATTATTTTTAATAGAATTAAAGAATAACCTCTAATATTAACGCTTGAAAAATTCCGGATTTCACAATTCTTAACCTTTCCAGTAACTGTCTATGTATTAACTTTGGTTTCCAAATTCTTTCAGATGACTGACATTGCTATTGCTCCGCAGAAACTTACTTCCAAAGATTTTTCTACAGACCAGGAAGTTCGATGGTGCCCTGGTTGCGGAGATTATTCTATTTTGGCACAGGTGCAGAAAGTGTTTCCCACTCTCGGAATTCCAAGGGAAAACTTTGTGATTATTTCTGGAATTGGCTGTAGTAGCCGTTTTCCATATTATATGAATGTTTACGGAATGCATAGTATTCATGGCCGCGCGACTGCTATTGCCAGTGGATTAAAAGCAAGCAGACCTGAATTAAGTGTATGGATCGTTACAGGTGATGGAGATTCATTAAGCATCGGGGGAAATCATACTATTCACTTGCTTCGCAGAAATTTTGATGTAAATATTCTTTTATTCAACAATGAAATTTATGGGCTTACCAAGGGACAGTATTCTCCAACCAGTGAACAAAGAAAAATCACGAAAAGTTCCCCGGTTGGAAGTATTGATCATCCTTTTAACCCCGCTGCATTAGCTCTGGGTGCTGACGCTACTTTTGTGGCAAGAACGATGGACCGCGATCCAAAACATTTACAGGAAATGCTGCTGAGATCAGCACATCATAAAGGCGCTTCTTTCCTTGAAATCTACCAGAACTGTAATATTTTTAATGATGGTGCATTTGAATTGTTCACTGATAAAAAATCAAAACCGGAAGAAGCTATATTTTTAGTTCAAGGTCAACCTTTAATTTTTGGGTCAGAAAAAAATAAAGGGATAAGATTAAATGGATTAAAACCGGAAATAGTGGAATTGAATGGAAATGTGAGTGAAAATGATTTATGGATTCATGATGAAAAAGACTTTTACAAATCCCAAATACTTACCAGGATGTATGATGATCCTAAATCAGAAGGACATTTTCCCCGACCCTTCGGTGTCTTTTATGAAACGGAAAGGCCCTGCTATGAGGAAATGATGACTAAACAAATTAATGATGCCAGGTCAAAAAACCAAGGAGACCTCGATAAATTATTACGTGGGAGAGAAGTGTGGACTATAGCCAGCTAGAAAATTAATTTTTATTATTTAGAAAAACAAAAGGCTTTAAGATTTTGTTTCTAAACGTTTCCTTTACCAAATTTGGGTTAGAAGAGATCTTATATTTATTAATATTGATCACTTCGTAAACCTTCGCAAGGTTATCAATCTTTTCAACATAAAATAAAAGTTGATGAAGCATTTCTACTTCGTGTTCGATTGATTGGGGGTTAGATTTTTCTTTGAACAATACCAAAAGATCTCTATTGAATTTGTCCATTTGATTGGTTTTTAATAACCGACCATATTACTGGTACATTCACATCCGGTTTTGCTTTTGCGTGATGCCGTACAGCTCATCGCAACAACAGAAAGGATGATTAATACAATTAACAAGGATCGGTTCAAGTTTTTCATTTAATATAAAATTTAAACCAGGATAACAACCTAATTTATTTAAAATTACAATAGCAAATTAAACTATTTTCACAAATAAATTTTCTAATCTTTTGATAAAAGGCCAAAAAATAAGTCCTATAAGTAAAAATACTCGTATACTCGTAATTCCACTTGATTGGGGATTAGGTCATGCAACCCGTTGTATTCCAATTATTAAAGAGTTAATCCTGCAAAATATTGAGGTTTTTATTGTTGCCGAGGGCAATAACTATATTTTATTAAAAAGGGAATTTCCCTCGACCGTGTTTTTACGGTATAAAGGCTATGAAATTAAGTATAGCCGGGCTAAAAATTTTTTTTCACTAAAATTATTTCTGCAATTTCCTAAAGTTTCCTGGCGTGTTTATCTCGAAAATAAGTGGTTAAAAAAAGTCATAAAAAAGTTTTCAATAGATGCGGTAATCTCAGATAATCGATTTGGAATGTTTACAAGAAAAATTCCTAGCGTGTATATCACTCATCAATTACATATTGAAACAGGAAACCAATTTTCAAACCTTATTGCACAAAAAATTCATTATTCTTTCATAAAAAAATTTGATCAATGCTGGGTACCCGATCTGGAAATAAATGGTCTCGCGGGAAAACTATCCCATCCAAAAAAAATTCTTCCAAATATTATTTACATTGGGCCTTTGTCCAGGTTTCAATACGCTACTTATCCGGAAAATTTATTTGACCTATTGATATCAATTTCCGGCCCCGAACCTCAGCGTTCTATTTTCGAAGATATAATAGTATCTCAATTGAAACAATTTCATGGAAAGGCCATTTTCGTAAGAGGTTTACCATCTGGCGCCAACCAATTACAAAATTTCAACCTGGTTCAAATTTATAACCATCTTCCTTCAAAGGAATTAAATGAGATGATTCTCAGATCTGGAATGCTGATTAGCAGAAGCGGTTATACCACCGTAATGGATTTGGCCGCGCTGCAAAAGAGAGCGATATTAGTTCCCACTCCCGGTCAATCAGAACAGGAATACCTTGCTAACTATCTTTCATCAAAAGGATATTTTTTTTCAGTTGACCAGGGTAACTTTGATTTGGAAAAAGTGTTGAAAGATTCAATGCAATTTAATTACCGGTCTTTTGATTTTCCTCGTGAAATGTATAAAAAAACAATTCATGAATTTGTTCTGTCGATAAAATCAAGGAAGTTTGCAGCTCAATAATTTATTTTGGCTTCTCAACTAAAAGCGCATTTAGGTCTCATCGGTACTAATTTATTTTTTGCCACCAATTACAGTATTGTCAAATTTTTCACCTCACATCACCTTGCAGGTCCATTTGCCATTAATATTATCCGACTTGCCGTTAGCCTGGTTTTATTCTGGATATTGTTTTTGATAAAAGCCCCGGAAAAGAAAATTGATAAGAAGGATTTTTTTCCATTAATATTATGCGCAGTGGCGGCTATCGCCCTGAACCAATTACTTTTCATCAAAGGCATTTCTCTCACTTTCCCTATTCATGGAGCGCTCCTTACTTTAATTACCCCTATTCTTATTACGATTATTGCAGCCCGACTTTTGAATGAAAAAATAACCTTCCATAAGGCTGCAGGATTATTTCTTGGTGTTTTAGGAGCGATTTTACTAATTAGTCAAAGGGAAGTAAATGCTCCGGGCGATTCCGTACTTGTAGGAGACGGCCTGGTGTTGTTGAGTGCTGTTGCTTATACTTTCTATTTCATCCTGGTAAAGCCACTGATGGATAAGTATTCTTCTATGCAGGTGATTCGTTGGTTATTTACTTTTGGATTTATAATGACACTTCCTTTGTGTTTGAAGGAATTCAAAGTTATTCAATGGGAGGCCTTTAATTTAAATGATTGGTTTCTTTTATTTCTGGTAGTAATTCCGGGAACTTTTTTCGCTTATATTTTTAATGTTTATGGGATTCAAAAATTAAGTGCTTCAAAAGCAGGTGCCTATATTTACTCTCAACCTGTTTTTGCCGTGATCATTGCTATGATATTTTTAAAAGAAGAATTATCTCTGTATAAAATTATTGCAGCTGTTTTGATTTTTGCAGGCGTATATCTTTCGGGGAAAAAATTAAAAAATCCCGTTTAAAAAATCATAAAGGTGGAAATAGAAGTGCAAAATATAAAATCAATTTATTTGTTGGTCTACTATGTACGGCATAGGAAGTTCTTACTCTTCTTCCTCAGATACGCGTACGCTCCGGTTGAAGCTCTCTGATAAAGAGATGAGTGTTTCAGTTCGTTCAATTCCCTTGATCTTTTGAAGCCCGTCATGAAGCACACTTCTTAATTGGTTAATGTCTTTACAAACCACTTCAATGTACATACTGTAATTGCCGGTGGTATAATTCAAACGGATTATTTCAGGAATTTTTTCCAATTCTTTAGCAACTACATCATAAAGAGAGCTTTTTTCCAAAAAAATACCGATAAAAGCCGTAATATCATACCCAAGAAGGCCAAGGTTTACTTTTAATTTTTTACCTTTAACTATTCCGAGTTCTTCCAGCTTTTTTATCCGGACATGTATGGTGCCACCGCTCACAAAAAGTTTCTTCCCCAATTCTGCATAGGGCGTCTCCGCATTTTCGAGCATTTCCTGGATGATTTTTAAGTCGAGTTTATCAATATTAAATTTAAGCGCCATAAGAATTTATTTTTAGATGAATATAACAAAAATAGGCTTTTAATTGAATAAATTCTATTTCTTTTCAATTTTTATTAATTTTCTTTTCCCATAAAGGAATATTTATTAGATTTGCATCATATTAGTTCTTAAACATTGTGGGGTGATGAAATTTTTGGCAGACATGCCCTCTTGTCTCGGGGGTGAGGATCACAGAATAAACATAGCATAGAGCCGTTCGGGTGCAAACCTGAACGACCAGGGTCGACCACTGAAAACTTTGTGCTACGGCTAACTGCCTCGTGAAGGTTCGAGCCCTTCCCCTACAGCATTAAAGCCTGGCATTATTAGTTTGCCAGGCTTTTTTATTTAATACAAGTACTTATTTGAAACTTCACAAGACAACATAAAAATCCTGACTAGAAACAAGCAACGCTAAATTTCAAAAGAGTTTCTTTTCAAAGTATCTTGCATGCTTGTGATTTTTTTCTTTCATCAAAATCAGTTTGCCAGTTATTTAAAATCCCTGAATGTTCAGCATCATTGCCGGAAGTATAATTTTAAGCCTCCTTCACGCCACTATTCCTAATCATTGGCTACCTGTTATCGCTATTGGAAAAAAAGAAAATTGGTCGGTGAATGAAGTTACCCGTGTTACGTTCATTGCTGCGATAGCGCATGGTCTCAGTACAGTGATCATTGGAATTATCCTGGCCTTTATTGGTGCCCGTATAGCTGATAATATTGAATATTTTAGTCATTTTTTTGCTCCTATAATTTTAATTTTATTGGGTGTTGTTTTCATTTACCGCCACCACAATCATCACCATTTTCACCTGGATGAAAATATTAAGAAGAAGTATTCGAAAAAGAAAATAATTATTGCCCTGGTACTTGCAATGTTCCTGTCACCATGTATGGAAATTGAAGCCTATTTTCTGTTGGCTGGTGCCCAGGCTAAATGGCTTATTTGGTTTATAGCCACCCTTTACCTGTTCATCACTACGGCAGGAATGGTATTGCTGGTTAGGTTTGCCTATATGGGCATTTTGAAATTAAACTGGCATGCATTGGAACACAATGCCGGCATCATTACAGGTGTTACTTTGGTGGCAACAGGAATTCTCGCTTTTTTTATTCATTAGAATTATGCATATAATCATAATGACTATTCGTTTTCATTTCTTTTACATTTAATTTTTTGCGCTTAAGTTTGCAAGTATTTTAAAAAAATGAAAGTAACCGATCATATAAAAGAATCAAAAGGAACCTCTGTTTCTTTTGAGATATTACCGCCTCTAAAAGGTAAAACCATCGAATCTATCTATAACCATTTAGATCCGTTAATTGAATTTAAACCGGCTTTTATCAATGTAACTTATCATAGAAGCGAGCAGGTTTTTAAGAAAAAAGCGGATGGCACTTTTGAAAAAGTGGAAGTTCGCAAACGTCCCGGAACTGTCGGGATTTGTGCAGCCATTATGAATCATTACAAAGTGGATGCAGTGCCACATTTGATTTGTGGAGGATTCAACCTGCAGGAAACTGAAAATGCATTGATCGATCTCGCTTTTTTAGGAATTGATAATGTATTACTGCTTCGCGGCGACGCTGCCAAAAACGAGTCTATGTTTGAACCGGAACATAATGGTCATTCTTATGCTATAGATCTGCTAAAACAAACGGCCAATTTAAATCACGGTATATACCTGGAAGAAGATATAAGGAATGGAAACAAAACTAATTTTTGTATTGGTGTCGCCGGCTACCCTGAAAAACATTTTGAAGCACCTAACCTTGAAAGCGATCTTCGTTATCTTAAAATGAAAGTAGATGCCGGGGCTGATTATATTACCACGCAGATGTTTTTTGATAACAAAAAATATTTTGATTTTGTGAAAAGCTGTCGTGAATTGGGAATTGATATCCCCATTATTCCCGGGTTAAAACCAATCAGTTCAAAAAAGCAACTTTCTGTACTTCCGAGAACTTTTCATGTAGACATTCCTACTGAATTAAGCAAAGAAATCATGAAATGTAAAACAGACGAAGAAGTAGAAATTGTTGGAACTGAATGGTTATTGCAACAATCAAAAGAACTTAAAAAAGCCGGTGTTCCCGTACTGCATTATTATACTTTGGGCAAACCAAATATTGTTGTAAACGTTGCCAAAGAAATTGTTTAAAATCAAAATTGGGTTGAAGTAAAATAGAGAAAATAAGAATCCAAATTTTTTATTGGTTTACTATAGAAAGACTTTATAAATGTTAATGTTAATGGACATTATTAAATTCGGGTGACCATAATTTTTAAAAAAAGAAAGCCGGTTTCATTGAACCGGCTTTCTTTTTTTATGATAGACTTACCTACCTTCCGGTAAGAGGAATTCCCAATGAAATACTAAATACACGGTATTTATTCTTTGCATTTTCACCATTATCAGTCTGCATAGAACTGATCTTAGCGAGACCCATGCCATAATTGGCTTTTAATAGAATCTTTCCAAGGTCAACGCCAGCTCCAACATTTACTCCATAATCATATCTTTTCAGTTTAGAATATGCCTGGTCGTTTGCATTAGGATCAGTACTGGTAAAGTTAATATCCTCACTATTGCTAAAAGAAGCACCGGCAATTTGGCCATTTACTTTAGACTTTCCCGCAATACCCATAGCAACGTAAGGTCCTGCATTGATGAAAATATTTGAATGACTTGCTTCGAGCGGAACACGGATAATCAGATTTACA
The DNA here is from genome assembly GCA_039935675.1 of Ginsengibacter sp. GTDB lineage: Bacteria > Bacteroidota > Bacteroidia > Chitinophagales > Chitinophagaceae > Ginsengibacter. The sequence goes on from JBDTJV010000265.1 coordinate 9,818, forward strand.
GGAAGCTCCAGGTACAGTGGATTAAAAGTAGCATCATAAAAAGTGTTTCCAGAACCACCTGAGGCTTTTGCACCTTTTCCTTCCACTAATAAGCCAGCTTCCAGTGCTATTGGTTCATTCGCATTTGACCGGGCCATTATTCCCGCATTAAACGAAGTAAGTAATTTGCTTTTTTCCGTAGCGCCGGAGTTGGTTGTCGTTATGTTCGAAAAATTGACTCCTCCCTGTACGTAAACTTTTTGTGATTTTGCAGTTGTGAACAAAGCAGCACAAATTGCAATGGCAAATAATTTTTTCATGATGTAGTTTTTAGTTTAAATAAGTACGATTAAGCCTACACGTTTTCAAAAACTTTGCCAAGAGAAGGAAGAAAAAAAATGTGTGTATTAAAATTTTGCTAAAAGGAACTTTAGCAAGCTAAAAGAAAATCAAAAGAGATCAGTCAGAAGCCTTATTCAATAAGGATTTAAATACAGTTTCATTTACCTTAACCGGGTACTTTTTCCTTAATTGACTGATCCAGTTCTCTTCAAGATAGTTTTGGTAATCATTAATAACCAGTCCGCGCGCATCTTCAAATTTTCGCGGCTCGTTGCCCTGATAAATTTTAATAATTTTTGAGAAAACAGCAGTCCCATCTTTTTTATTGACAACAGGCATTGTAATTAATCCATCTGTGAAATTTGTTCGGTCAATAACAGGAATTTGACCAAGGTCAAATCTTCCGGAATCAGACTGTATGTCAGTAGCATTTTCATTTACAATATCCCTCCACTGTCTACCTTTTTTTAATTGTTTGATAGTATTGTTGGCAATAGCGAGACTGGAACATGAAAATATAACAGCATCCGCACTGCGATTCCATAAATATTTTTCTTTATGTTGTTCATAAAAGTTTTTTAAACCTGATGAATCCTCAGCGGCTTTGTCCCAAACTTTTTTCTGCATGATTTCGAACAACATATTTCCTTCTTTAAATTCTTCAAGCTGTGCCTTAAAAACGGGATTGAATTTATCTAATCTTGAAGCATAGTTTGACAAAGCGGAAACATTGGAATAATCGTTGTACAATTTTTCAAAAGAAGGATCATCTTTTGGAACATTGTACAGTTGTTTGTTTTTCAGGTAAGAAATCCAATCACTTACTTCTATTGAAGAGCCATCATTAAAACTAAACAGAACCGTTCTTTCATTAATCCCCCGCTGTAAATTCTTTTTATTGTGCATTAAAGAATCCGTTGCCTTCCACAAACTTTTTTCATTGACTTTACTTTTTTTAAAACCAATCATAGGAAGAATTTCTACAATAAATTTTTGCTGTGCAATCTCACTGCGACTGTCTTTTAAAACCTGTTGTTTTAAATTGAACAGGTAAGTTTCGGTTTTTGTCAAAGGAACCGGATCGGCTGAAATGCGTTTTAGAATGTGATAGCCAAATTGAGTTTCAAACGGCGCAGAAATATCTCCATTTTCTTTCAAATCAAAAGCATGATCTTCAAATGTAGAATCGTACTTCGCAGTCCCAAACTCCGGGATCAATCCTCCATTCATAAAAGTACTTCTGTCATCACTGAATTCTTTGGCAAGTGAGGCAAAATCACTGCCTTTTTTCAAAGCATTGTAAACGGAATCGGCTAATTTTTTGATTTCTTCTCTCTGTGACGTAACTCCTTCAGGAATTGAAAATAAAATTTGCGCAATTGTAATTTTTCCAACTGCTTTTCTTTCTCCCAAATTTTTAAAAATGTACCATCCATTTTTGGCAGAAAAAGTAACACTCAGCTCGCCCGGTTTTATTCCATAAATTATATTTTCAAAAGAGTAAGGCAAAGTAAAAACTGTGATGTAGCCTAAATCGCCACTTTCAATGCTGAATAAGCCTGTAGATTTTAATTGGGAAATAATGTCCTCACTATTTCTCATTTTGGATGGGCTAGAAAAACGCTCTATTTCGTTTTTTGCTTTAGTTGAATCTGCATCCATAGCAGGTTTTAAGAAATAAAAAACGGCGTGAATATCTTTTTGGCTTCTGTCAAAAGCCTGGTCTGTCATGCTGCGAATCTCCTGTTGATCGGTGAGATAGGTATTCTGGATTTGTGAACGAAAATTTTGCACATCCGCTTTCATAGATGCAAGTGTATCAAGGCGCATATCTTTTGCTGCCTGTACTTTCAGTTTAAAATTGATGTATAAATCCAGGTAATTGCGCAAGGCTTGCACATCATTATTGCTATCTGTTTTATTTTTATTAAAGGCCTTTAAAAATTCAGCAGCGCTTACAGGATGATTCCCGTAAGTAAAAAGAACCTGTCCATAAGAAAAAAAAAGGCATGAAGAAAATAAGCAAACGAGAGTCAGTTTTTTCATAAAACAGAAATTAGTGGAATTTGTTCGTTTACTGTTTCCCATAAAATTTGAGAACATTATTTTATTGCATTTTCCTGAGGCGTTTTTATTTTCACGTCCAGTAAGTCGTCTATTTGTTCAAGCGTCAATTTTTTAGCAATGATCTTTTTATTTTTATCCAGCAAAAATAATGTTGGTGTTTGAATGACATCATATAATTGTTTATAAGATGGTTGTTTTGATTGTTCAACTATTTTCTTTTGAGCATCGGTTTCGTAAACGTTAATCCAATTGTTCATTTTCTTTCCTCTTATGAATTCCTTCCACAGTTCTAAATCTTTATTTTCTGTGAGCACACCGTACATACTAACGCCTTCCTTTTTCCATTTGGCATTATAGATCGAATCGAGGCGCGGAACCGTTACCTGGCAATGGCCACAAGTGGGATCCCAAAAACACACAACTACATAATCAGATTTCACATTATACAAAGGCTCGCTTACCCCACTTGAATCTACCATTTGAAGATTGGCTGCTTGCTCACCAATCAAATTCGACATAAGCATGTATGCCCGGTCTGATATGGTTTTCAACTGTTTTTCATTGAGCCAGTTTGATACTCCCTTTGAATGATATTTTTCAAAAAGATGGACAAAAACGGCATCCTGTCCCATGTATTTCGGATAAATATATTCATCGGTAAGCCAGTTCAACAAAAACTTATACATTTCCGGCGAAGATCTCGCGAGCAACAATAAATAATCTGATGCTTTAATAATTGAATCCGGTACCGGGGAAACCACATTCCTGAAAAATTGTTCAACTTTAGGCAAGAAAAACGGCGTGCGAATTATACGGTCATCCATAAACGTAACGCCATCCCAATAATGCTTTTTATAATATTCATAATTTTCTAAAGAATCCTGCCTGGTAACGGGATGCTGGTTTTTTACGACCGGCTGTTTCATGCTGGTAAGAAGCGCTGCGAGCATTGATTCCGGATGCTCTTTTATAATCTTCTCTCGATAATTATTTAATTCGTCGTTGATGGCTTCATATTTTTTTTGATGCGCAGAGCTATCTTCTTTCGTGGTTGCATTTTTATAATCATCCAACTCTGCCTGCAGCAGTTTCCCTTTGGTAGCAACGTACTTTTGATATTGCTGAAAAAGAATATTTTCTTTAGAACCTGTGACTTGCGCTTTATTCAAAAGATCTGATGTATCTGCTTTTACATTAATCACCTGTTCTTTATCTACCAGGAAATCATATAACTTATTTTTACCCGGAAAAACAATGGAATATACGCCAGGGGGAAGTTTTGCTTTTCCCGAGAAAACAGCAATGCCTTTAGAATTTACCTCTGCAGAATCCTGCACATTCATGTTTTTACCATAATAGTAAGTGAGGTAAGCAAGCCCGCTTTTATAATTTGGAGTTTCCAGCGTGACTTTGTATCCTTGTGCGTTTACATTTGAAAAGGCAAAAAGGAATAAAAAGAAAGTATAAATTAACTTCATTTGATTATTATAATAAAAAACAAAAATATTGAATTTGAAGTTGAAACAAAAATGATTCAAAATAGTTAACATTAGATTAAAAACTGAGGTTATTGCATGGTAAACGTTTTAATCTTTGATTTAATATAACTTTGAAAAAATAATATATGGAAACAATATTAATTTATCCAAAATCAAAAGAACAGGTAAAAGTTTTTGAGCAAATGGCCAAAGCATTAAAAGTTCCTTTTGAAAAAATTGAAAAAGAAAGCCCATACGACCCGGAATTTGTAGATAAAATCCTACAAGGAGATAAAGATAAAGAAGCCGGTCGCTATAGGATTATAAAAACTGAAGATTTATGGAAGTAGCATATCTTCAGAAGGCTTTGGATGATTTAAAATTTTGGCGAAATTCTGGAAATAAAAACGTTCAAAAAGAATTACACAATTAATTGATGCTATTCAGAAATCGCCTTATGAAGGCATTGGCCAGCCTGAACCACTTAAATATAACTTAGGTGGCAAATGATCAAGAAGAATTAACCATGAACACAGAATGATTTATGAAGTGAATGAAGAGAAAATTTTTATTTATTCCCTCAAAGGACATTATGATAAATAAAGAAATTGCAAAAAAGAGTTGTAAGTTAAGTGCTAGGAAATATAAAATTAATTTTGATCATAAAAGCACACATGCTTAAAGTCTATTTTTGCAAGCGTGAAAAGAAAAAAACAAATTATAGAAAATGTGGTTGTTTCAGGATATGCAGCACAAGGAAAAGCACTGGCGAGAATTGAAGGTAAAGTTCTTTTTATTGAAGGCGCAGTTCCAGGTGATGTTGCGGATGTAAGAATCATTAAAAGCAAAAAGGATTGGGCAGAAGGAAAAGCCATCAGAATAAAAAAATATAGTGATGAAAGAGTAGAGCCCTTTTGTATTCATTTTGGGATTTGTGGAGGTTGTAAATGGCAAATGCTTCCTTACCAGGATCAATTGAAATATAAGGAACAGGAAGTAAAAGATGTGTTGCAAAGAATTGGAAGAATTTCAAATATTTATGTGCTTCCTATTATCGGTGCCGAAAAAACAATTCATTACCGCAACAAGCTCGAATTTAGTTTTAGCAATAAAAAGTTTTTGTCGACAAACGAATTGGTTGATTTAGGAGAAGGCCATTGGCCTGGTGGGGCGGTCGGATATCATCTTCCCAAATTATTTGATAAAATTCTGGACATACAGGAATGTTGGTTAATGGATGATGTGAATAATATAATACGAAATTCTTTGAGGGAATATTCAGAAGCCAAAGGTTATACTTATTATGATTTTAAAGAACACAAGGGATTTTTAAGAAACATTATTATCAGGAATTGCACCACGGGCGAACTGATGGTAAATCTTGTTTTTGGAAAATATGACGGCCCAAAGATCGAAGACATTTGTAAATTTCTTTTAGGGAAAATTCCTTCAATCACTACATTGCTTTACACGGTGAATGAAAAATGGAATGATAGTTTAAATGACCAGGAGCCAAAAGTTTTTTATGGAAAAGGATATGTTATAGAAAAACTAGGTAAATTCAATTTTAAAATTTCACCCAAATCTTTTTTTCAAACCAATACAAGGCAAGCAGAAATGCTCTATGATGTTGTCAAAGATTTTGCAGCATTAAAAGGAAATGAAATTGTTTACGATCTGTATTGCGGCACAGGTAGCATCGGAATTTTCCTGAGCAACGATGCCGGAAAAATTATTGGAGTAGATGTAATTGAAGATGCCATAAAGGATGCAAACGAAAATGCGGAATTGAACAATGTGAATTCAACCTCATTTTATGCAGGTGATGTCATTAATATTTGTGATGATTCCTTTTTCAGGTTTCATGGAAAACCTGATATAATAGTTGTAGATCCGCCAAGGGCGGGACTTCATCAGCAGTTAATAAATAAATTACTGGAAATATCGGCTGAAAAAATTATTTACGTGAGCTGTAATGTTGCCACCCAGGCACGCGATCTCCAGTTATTAAATGTAAAATATGAAGTAGTAAAAGTTCAGCCGGTTGACATGTTTCCTCATACTTATCATATTGAAACAGTTGCTTTACTTTATTTAAAATAAATAAATTTTTCACCACAATTTTTAATGCAAAAAGCTTTCTATTAAGGGAAATAATTTTCCCGGTTCCTCTACCTGCGGATTGTGCCCGGATCTTTCAAACATTACAAATTTTGCCTGTGGACAATATTCTTTAAATTTTTCCATCATTACAGGAACGGCCACACGATCATACCTTCCGCCATAGATCAAAACCGGCATTTTTAAATTCTTTAATTCCTTCCGGTAATCAAAAGTGCCGATATCGCTACCGACAATAAAATCGCCATCTTTTCCAACCATTTGGTAATATAGTTTTGAATTAAAAGAATTTGGGTAAGGTTTCTGTCCGCGGGATAAAAAATTATTAGGATTATAAGCATAAAGAAAACCATAAGGAACTTTTGCATACAATTCCTGGTGAGCAGGATCGCTGGAAACCGCTCCTGCATTGCGAATGATCATTAATGAATCCCAAACTTCAGGATAGTTGGTTGCGATTTCGTGATTGCTGTTGTCATCATTTTTTTGCCACATAATAAAGCTGTGAAAAGTATTGGCGAGAATCAGGTGATATACATGTTCAGGATATTTTAAAGCATATCCTTGAGCTACCAAACCGCCGTAAGAATGTCCGAGCACATTTAATTTTTCAAAATGGAGCGCTTTTCTTAATCCTTCGATATCCTCGATATCCCTTGAAAGCGTGTATTCCTTTACATCTTTTGCCGTATCGCTTTTTCCTCTTCCAAACGCATCAAAATAAATGATCTCATTATTTTTTGCCAGAGAATCAAATACGCGGTAACCTAGATGAGTGCCGCCCGGACCGCCCGGAATAATAATTATTGGATCTCCATGACCAACCAG
>JBDTJV010000266.1:0-11294 GCA_039935675.1 Ginsengibacter sp.
ACCCAATCATGCGCATTGAATTCTGTCGGGTTGAAAAAATTCATCAGGCGTGTGTAATCCTTTACTTTAATATTCTGATTGTTCATTACCCACTCTGCATCTCCAAGAATGCTAAAAACACCCCAATGAATAAAAAGGCCAAATTTTGCATCCTGGAATTGCTGCCTTGCCTCCAGGTTGGCTACAGTTGGAGTATACGTTTGTGCCTGGCTGTTAGTAATCAAAATCATAGTAAACAAAGAAATATAAATGATTTTCATTCTAATAACTTTAAGTATTTAATTTTAAGAATCCGCCATCAATCGGGTAATCCGTTCCTGTTATAAAAGAAGCTTCGTCACTGCTTAAATATAAAGCTAAAGCAGCAACCTCTTCCGGCTTGGCCATGCGTCCAATAGGTTGAGTCTTGGATAATTTTTCAAACATCTCCTCCTCTCTTCCAGGATAAGTTTTTTGAAGAAAACCATCTACAAAAGGTGTATGAACCCGTCCGGGAGAAATAGAATTGCATCTTATATTGTCTTGAATATAATCTTTGGCAACAGATAAAGTCATCGCCGCCACTGCTCCTTTCGCAGTTGAATAAACAAACCTGTCAGCAATACCGCACCATGAAGCAACAGAAGCCAGGTTTATAATTACTCCTCCACCATTTTTTTTCATCCATGGAACAGAAGCGAAGATGCAATTATAAACTCCTTTTACATTTACGCTGATCACTCTGTCAAAATCTTCTTCTGAAGTCGTATCGGCTTTACCGATATGAGCGATGCCTGCATTATTTATTAAAATATCATGCGCGCCAATTTCTTCAAAAACTTTTACAACCTCGTTTTGCTTGGATACATTACAAATATGCGGGAATGCATTACCGTTATTATCCCGGATTTCATTTAAAACATTTTTTGAGCTTGCTTCATTTATCTCGATGATATGAACTTCAGCGCCCTGCTTTGCAAATAATACCGCCATCGCTTTTCCAATCCCGCTACCAGCGCCGGTTATTACTGCTTTTTTATTATTTAAAGAAAACATTTTATTACATTGATTTATTAATAATCAAAATTACAATTTTCAAATTCAACTCTTTACTTCATATCCTTTCCATCCATACCAGGCAACAAATACAAAACAAACTGCAGGAATAATATAAGAAAAAGCAGTTGAATGGCTTTCTGCTAAACGCCCCATAATATAAGGCATGATAGCTCCTCCTACAATAGACATGATAATAAATGAAGAAGCCTTTTTAGTATGATGGCCCAAATCTTTAACTCCTAAAGCAAAGATGGTCGGAAACATAATAGATTCAAAAAAGAAAACGGCCATTAACGAATAAACTGATAACCAACCATTATTTAAAACGACCAAAATACAAAGCAAAATATTGATAATGGCGAAAATGAATAGTAGCAAATTGGCTGCGATTTTCTTCATTAAGGCCGTTCCTATAAAACGGCCAACAGTGAATAAAATAAGGCTAAAACCCAGTAGATCAGCAGCATGTGCGTTGGATATTGCATGATTATTATCTGTACAATAATTGATAAACCAGGCGGCAATACTTACCTGCGCAGCTACATAAAAAAATTGGGCAATAATTGCATTTGTAAAATTTTTATGTTTGAATAACGGTTTTACAATTTGTGAAACATCTGACACCATTGTATCTTCTTTGATTTCCGGTAACGGAGTTCTCCAAAAAAGAAATGCAACAATCAACACTACAGCACCAGTTATAAGATACACCATCTTTACGGTATCTAGTTTGGCATTTTCATTAACAATAGTCCCGAAGAAAAGAACCGCACCGATTTTAGGACCTAAGAAAGATCCTACTCCATTAAAGCTCTGAGATAAATTTAACCTGAATGCAGAATTCTTTGGATCGCCTAATACAGTGACATAAGGATTCGCAGCTGTTTCAAGAAAAGCCAGTCCCGAAGCTAAAACAAATGTTGAAAATAAAAAGAAATTGAAACTGGACATCTCTGCTGCAGGGTAAAACAGAAAAGCGCCTGTTGCATATAAAAGCAGCCCGAGAATAATTCCTTTTTTATACCCGAAGCGCTTCATAAAAATACCTGCCGGCAAGGCCATCAAAAAATAGGCACCAAAATACGCCATTTGCAAAAAAGACGAACGGGCTTGATCTACATGCAATGTTTCCTGGAAATGCTTATTCAACACATCAAGAAGTCCATAGGCAAATCCCCATAAAAAGAATAAAGAAGTGACTAAAATCAATGGAAATAAATAGTTACCTTTTTTGTCATCAGAAACTATTGAAGTCGAAGCAATCGTGGGTAAGGCCATTTTTTTATTTATTTAAATTGAAAATCTTTTGCATTAAGATCCATTTCTCGCCAGGTTTTGAGCCGGGAATAGCCTCCTGGTATTTCCACATTACATTTTCCCATTCCTGCACCTTTGGATTGGATGCGTCCATCTTATTTTTCTTTTCAAAAGAAAAATTTTCGTCGGTTTCCATGATCATAAAAAGACGATTGGAAACGCGGTAAATTTTCATATCAGTAATTCCTGCATTTTTGATAGAATCAATAATTTCAGGCCAAACTTTTTGGTGATACTCTTCATATTCCGCAATTAAGGAATCATCATTTTTCAGATCAAGCGCAAAGCAATATCTCATATTATTTCCAATTAATGGGAGTACAATTTAAATCATTCTAAAGATAGTGCTTGTTACATTTTATCTTTCTATTGAGCTATTTTACCTGTTTTTAAATTTAACTAAAAATAAAATGAGAAAATTGATTCTTTTTTTAAAATTAGAAATCTGTCTCGTTTTTTAAAAATAAGAATTCTTCCTTTTTGTTTGTTTACTCTAACCTTGTATTATCGAATGTATTAATAGGCCTAAAATTTAAAAAATAAAAAAACCTTCCAGTTTTTATTCGTGGAAGGCTTTAATATTTATTTGCAAAATCTATTTAAGTTTCGCTACTTGCTCATTATAAAACTTAACCGTTTCTATCACATCCGGCACGCTATTGTACCAGTTGGATTCGTGTTCAATAGAAAACATTCCACTAAAATGCTGACGTTTCAACTCCTGGAAAATAGGAGGAAAATCGATAACTCCTTTTCCGACTACAGTATCGTCAGCATTTACTTGTCCAAATTTAGTAATGTCTTTCAGATGAACTCCGTAAACATGGCCAGCAAGCTTTTTTAAAGCATCTACGGGATTAATTCCATTGCGTGCCCAATGACCAAGATCAGCACATGCTCCTATATTTGGATGACCTTGAATGGCTGCGAGGACAGAATCCGGGCTCCAATACATATCTGGTTTTGGATGATCATGAATGGCGACTTTTATTCCATAGCTGCCGCCCATGCTGTCTACCATATTCCATTGGTCTTTACGGGGCTCTGCAGTGATATAACTCAAGCCAAATTCTTTTGCAAGATCAAAAGCTTTTTTCCATTCTTCACGGGTTCCCGGAGCAATAACTCCCATTGCGACAATGCTGATTCCTTTAGATTGCAACAATTGTTTTATTTTGGCTTTGCTTTCGTCCGACATGCGAATTCCAAAACTGTCTTTTAAACCATCTCCCAAAGGCTGCCCCCAAAAGGCTTCAATATACTTTACACCAGCGCTGTCTACTTTATCCAATGCCTGAGCAAAAGTAAACATCCGGAATGTCCACATCTGAACACCAATTTTCCAATTGGCTGTTACATTAGAGGTATCTGTCGAAACAGTAGAGGTAGAATCTGTACTAGTGGTAGTAGTACTAGTACCTGAATTGCATTCGCTCAAAGCAAAAATTGAGAAAAGTGCAAGAAGAAAAAAAGAAATTTTTTTCATTAGTGTTGTATTTTGTTTTTGAATGAAGATCAGCAATATACTTATTTAATTAACAAATTATAATTTCTTCCGTCTACTTTGAAAAAAAGGCTTCTTTACTTTGTACTAGATTAAATAGGCAAGGCCGGAATTTGACTTGATTGCACTTTCAACGGATTAGATGAATTGCGATTTCTACTCCAATTCTTTCCAACTCTCCTGCTAATGTAAAAAACCCTTAAGAATGTCTTCTTTACGTAATTATATTTTTAAAATATTTTAAAAAAAATTCGATGGTATAATGTTTGCACAAATAGGTTATATAATCTTATTATACTATGGAAAAATGCTCTTTTACCACAAATAAAGAAATATTAGCAGGTATTTTTAATAATGAGGAAAGTGCTTCAAGAGCCTTGATTGACCTTAAAAAAAGTGGTTATTCTCCCGAAGAAATAAATGTAGTGATGAGCAGAGAAACAAAAATTCAGCTTTTTGGCAATACTGATCATAGTTTTTATTTTGGAATAAAGAACGGCCATTTAAACCTGTGGAGTTCTGAGACCGGAATGGTTGGGACTGGCCCAATGTTAGCTACGCTCAACGAATCAGGATTTTTGAGTCAAACAACCGGCGTTCGTGCAGCATTGATCGGGGCAGGAATAACCCTGGAACAAGCCCAAAAATGCAATGAAGGTTTAAAAAATGGCAAGATATTATTGACAGTAAATCCTAAAACAGAAGACGACCTGGAATATATATCCTACAAATGGAACCAATATCATGCGGAGGAAGTTTATTCCTGATATTTAAAAAATATTAGATCATTTTCCCACTACTTTTTTTATCGTTTCAATATCAAATTTTTTCATCGGCATAAATGCTTCAATTACTTTTCCAACAGTAGATGGATTGCTAACCAGGTCTCCCAAAATAGATGGAACGACCTGCCATGATAATCCAAACTTGTCTTTTAGCCATCCACACTGGCCTTCACTTCCACCTTCCGTAAGTTTATCCCAGTAATAATCAATCTCCTCCTGGTTTTCACAAAAAATTTGGAAGGAAACGGCTTCTGTGAATTTGAAATTATCTCCTCCATTCAAAGCAGTAAATTGTTGTCCATTGATCTCAAAAACAACAGTTAAAACTGATCCTTCTGCGTGCTGATGCTCTTCAAAACCTTCCTTTGGGTAATAACTTTTCGACAGAATTTTAGAGTCTTTAAAAACAGAAATATAAAAATTAGCTGCTTCTTCTGCATCCCCATTGAACCATAAACAAGCTGCGATGGAACTCTGCATTTTTTTTAATTTTAAAATGATTATTGGGCTTCGGCGTATTTTTTAAAGTTGTCCAAAATCGATTGCCATCCACTTCTCTGAACTTCTTTTGGATGGGAATTTTCGGTTTCGAATATCTCACTTACTATAGTTCCACTTCCATTGTCTTTGAAATTTATCTGCACCTTTCTTCCATCTCCCATCGTATATTCTATCAATTCATTAAGTTTTACCTGGTCATAAGTGCCGCTAAAATCAAACCCAAAACTTCCATCTTTCGCTTCCATCCTCGAAAGGAAGGTGCCGCCGGTTCGCAGATCATTTTCAGCCTTAGTGGTATGCCAATCCCCGGAAGCAGTATTCCACTTCATGATATGGTTTGGATCTGTCCATATTTTCCAAACTTTTTCTAAAGGGGCATTAACCGTTGTTTCGATGGTTACTTTACCATTATTATTTCCCATTTTTTCCTTTTTGAAAACACAAATTTATTATAATGACCTAAAATTACAGGAGGTCTGAAGCGGCAAAATAACGGCATTTTGCGTCCTTTCCAAAAAGTGGAGAGCCTAAAAATATAAATTTAGTCAAAGGATATGAATCAGTAAACGGACAAATATCCTGTATTTCTGTTTTGGACAAATAAGCTTTCTTTATTAATAACCTTAAATATGATTTATAAATGATTCAACGGCAAGGAGGTAACTTTTTAATCCAAAACCAGAGATCGTACCTACACATTTTGAAGAAATATGAGAGAGTTTCCGAAAGTCTTCCCTGGCTTCGACATTGGAAATGTGGACTTCTACTACCGGTACTTTTATGGCAGCTATTGCATCGCCGATCGCCACAGAGGTGTGTGTATAACCGCCTGCATTTAAAATAATCCCATCCATATTTTTTGCAGACTGTTGAATTTCATTGATCAGTTCCCCTTCTACATTGCTTTGAAAATAATGAAAATCAATATTTTCATATTTTTTTCTCAGTATCTGAAAAAAATGTTCAAAAGTTTCCGAACCATAAATCCCAGGCTCTCTTGTGCCTATCAAATTTAAATTTGGGCCATTAATAATTGCAATTTTCATCACACAAATTTAGAAAAAATAAATACGGGGAATTCAGATAAAAAAATTATCCAAGTATCAAAGATGAATTATTTGAATTGAAGGAATTAAATATTACACGAATTAATCAGCAACCATTAACTATTCTCCTTCATCATATCAAAGAATTCTTCAAAAAGATAACGGCTATCATGTGGACCAGGAGTAGATTCCGGATGATATTGAACAGAAAATGCAGGGCGATCTTTGAGACGTATACCTTCAATAGAATCGTCATTCAGATTTATGTGTGTTATTTCGATATTTGCAGCTTTTCTAACGGCATCTGGATTAACTCCAAAACCATGATTTTGGGTAGTAATTTCACATTTACCGCTAATAATATTTTTTACAGGATGATTCAATCCCCGGTGGCCATGATGCATCTTGAAGGTAGGAATATCATTGGCAAGGGCTAACAATTGCTGGCCAAGGCAAATGCCAAAGAATGGTTTTTTTGCTTCCAGTATTTCTTTAACGGTATCAACCGCATAGTGCATTGGTTCGGGATCACCAGGCCCATTGCTAATAAAATAACCATCCGGATTAAACTCCTGTAAATCTTTGAAAGAAGTTTTTGCATTAAACACTTTTACAAAGGCTCCTCTTTCGGCAAAGCAGTTTAATATATTTTTTTTAACGCCGAAATCAAGTACTGCGATTCGGAATTTGCTGTTTTCATCACCAACAGTATAAGATTCAGGAGTTGAAACAACAGAAGCCAATTCCAAACCTGACATTGAAGGAACTGCCGCTAATTGTTTTTTTAAATCTTCAATATTGTCATTATCTGAAGAAATAATACAATTCATGGCTCCTGCTTCCCGGATGTGAATGACGAGAGCCCGGCTATCGATGCCATCTATGGCTACAATATGTTGTTTTTCAAAATAATCCTGTAAAGAATTATCCGCAGCAAACCGGGAATATTGCTCTTCAAGGTTTCTCCCAATAATACCTTTTACTTTTATAGAATCACTTTCTACATCATGCTCATTAATTCCATAATTGCCAATATGAACATTGTTCATAATTACAATTTGTCCATAATAACTTGGATCAGTAAAAACTTCCTGGTAACCTGTCATCCCGGTATTGAAGCATATTTCGCCGGTAGTTGTTCCTATTTTTCCGAAAGCTCTTCCATGGAAAACATTACCATCTTCTAAAATTAATATCGCGGGTTTTTGAGGGTGTGATTGTGTGTCAGACATGTTTAAAAGTTTTGCAAAGAAAAGAAAATGCCGGCAAAAATGAGTAATTCTGCTAAATTATTTGAAAACATTCACGGAAATATCTATCAAAAAGTCAGCATGATAAAGACTTACAGCCGAATTAAAGTGAAGCTAAAAAATTTGCTAACCTTTAATTTTAGTGTGAAACGTAACAACTTTTTATGCATTTCATTGTTTAGCACAAAATGTAAAGGCAAAATATTTTCAAAATCTTAAATCGATTAGTCCATCTTTTTGTTACCAAAAGAATTTAAATTAGATTTTCCCTTTAATCCTGTTTGCTCCATTGGTCGATAAATTAAATGAATTTAAGTGCAAAAAAAATGTTCCGTCGCCGGAACATTTCAATAATTTCTATTAAATTATATTTATCTACCAGCGATCAGTTTATCCTGCAATTCTTTTAACTCATCCCATTTTTCATCTTCAGCTAACTGGGCTTGCTCTGGCCAGCTCGTAGGATCCTGTGCGTTAAAATGACCACCTGATTTCTCTAAAATTTCTTTAATATCTTCTGCTTTACTTTCTGCCAATTTCGCAAATGAGGTAATGCCTGCCTCGTGCAGTACTTCAGCAGCTTTTGGTCCTATACCTTCTATTTTGGTGAGGTCATCGCCCTTCTTACTTTTAGTTTTACCAGCGGCGTTTGTTTCCGTTTCAACAGGATCCGAAACAGCGGCTGGTTCACTCTTTGCAACAACTTCTTCATGCTCTCCGGCTACCTTTTTCCCTCTTCCTGCACGACGTGTTTTCTTCGTTGTGGAAGCAGTTTCGCCGATACCTTTTCCGTAAATAGTATTATAATCTACCAATTCGATCATGGCCATTTCTGCGTTATCCCCTACTCTTTTTCCAAGCTTAATCACACGGGTATAACCACCGGGACGAGACGCAATCTTAGGACTAATTACATCGAATAACTCCTTCACTGCTTCTTTATCCTGCAAGCTGCTAAATACAAGCCGACGCTGGTGAGTAGTATTTTCTTTTGCTTTTGTAATCAGAGGTTCAACAAATGGACGCAAAGCCTTCGCTTTAGCCAAAGTAGTAACTATCTTTTTATGTTCGAATAACTGGCAGCTAAGATTAATGAGCAAAGCATTTCTATGGCTTGCTGTTCTGCCTAAATTGTTGATTTTGTCTCCGTGGCGCATGACTTTTGTTTTATAGGCTATACCGTGTCAGGAATTATAACCTTTGTGAATATTGATTTAATTCTCATCATCTAATCAGCTGGATGGCTGATTAGCTAATTATTACTCTTCGTCTAATTTAATTTTGCTAAGATCCAGGCCAAATCCAAGGCCTCTTTCATTAAGAACCTGCTCAATCTCACTTAAAGATTTTTGTCCAAAGTTTCTGAATTTCATCAAATCTTCCTGTTCGTACTGTACCAACTCACTCAATGAATTGATCTTAGCTGCTTTCAAGCAATTGAATGCCCTCACAGAAAGGTCTAAATCTTCCAAAGGTGTCTTTAATACTTTTCTGAGCTGCAAAGTTTGTTCATCTACCAAGTCTTCTTTCTTTTCTTCTTTACTGTCGAAAGTGATGTTTTCGTCAGTGATAATCATCAGGTGTTGAATCAAAATCCTTGAAGCCTGTTTTACTGCTTCCTCCGGATGAATGGTTCCGTCTGTAATCACGTCCATTACCAATTTTTCAAAATCCGTTCTTTGTTCAACACGGGTATTTTCAATACTGTATTTTACATTCTTGATCGGAGTATAGATTGCGTCAATTGGAATGTATCCAAAATGAGTGCTTTTTTCTTTATTTTCTTCAGCCGGAACATATCCGCGGCCTTTGGCAATAGTGATCTCAATATCTAATTTAGCGGAAGTATCCATAGTGCAAATAAGCAGTTCGGGATTCATCACTTCAAAAGCAGGAGAGGCCTCGCCAATCATGCCCGCAGTAAACTCTGTTTTATTTTTTAAAGACAGGTTGATCTTTTCCAAACCACTTTCCTGGTCAGTTTTCTTTTTAAAGCGAACTTGTTTCAGATTAAGAATTATTTCTGTAACATCTTCTGTAATACCTTTGATTGTTGCAAATTCATGATCAGCGCCTACGATGCTGATTCCGATAATTGCATATCCTTCCAAAGAATTAAGCAATACTCTGCGAAGAGCATTACCAATGGTAACACCATATCCCGGTTCTAAGGGGCGGAACTCAAATTGTGCTTCGAAATCTGTACTTTTTTGAAGAACAATTTTGTCTGGTTTTACAAAATTTAAAATGGCCATTTTTTATTTTGTTTTGATTTAATTTAATGTTTTTACTACCGTTTCTTTCAGTAATTATTATTTACTGTATAACTCGACAATAAGCGATTCCTTAATATTTTCAGGAACACTTTCTCTTTCAGGATAAGCGATAAAAGTACCTTTCATTTCACCTTCGTTCCATTCAAGCCAATTGAATTTTGGATTTTTTGGGCGAAGATTAGAAGTGATAGAAGTATTGTGAGCTGCTTTATCCTTTAACCCTACTACATCTCCGGGTTTCAAAGAATAAGAAGGAATATTTAAAACTTCTCCGTTTACGGTAATGTGTTTGTGCGAAACAAGCTGACGTGCGGCCTGGCGGCTGGGAGCGATTCCCATGCGGAAAACGGTGTTATCCAAACGGGCTTCCAGTAATTTTATTAACTGTTCGCCTGTTACGCCCTTACGACGTGATGCTTCATTAAATGTATTGCGGAATTGTTTTTCCAACAAGCCATAAGTGTATTTGGCTTTTTGTTTTTCGCGAAGTTGAAGAGCATATTCACCAAGACTTTTGCGCTTGCGTGCTGCTCCATGCATCCCCGGTGGGTTGCTGTTTTTAGTTAACCATTTACCGTTTCCGGTGATCGGTTCCCCGAAGATCCTGGAAATTTTGGTTTTTGGTCCTGTGTAACGAGCCATAATTGTTTATTTGATTTTTTAGTGTCGGTGCATCATCATTAAAAATCGAAAATTAATAATACACCCGGTTATTAAAATATGCCTGATATGTTGATGCCCGGTTTCAGACATTCAAAAATCAGACATCATAAATTGTTATACTCTTCTCTTTTTAGGAGGTCGGCAACCATTGTGGGGCATAGGAGTAATGTCTTTGATCATTACAACTTCAATTCCTGATTGAGATAAAGACCTGATAGCACCTTCGCGTCCTGATCCAGGACCTTTTACGAATACATCAACTTTTTTTAACCCTGCGTCAGACGCTACTTTTGCTGCGTCGGCCGCTGCCATCTGGGCTGCATAAGGCGTGTTCTTTTTGGAACCACGAAATCCCATTTTACCCGCAGATGACCATGAAATAACCTGGCCTTGCTTATTGGTTAAACTGATAATGATGTTGTTGAAACTTGCTACGATGTGTGCTTCACCATAAGGGTCTACTTTTACAACCCTTTTTTTTGAAGATGCTTTTGCATTTGTTGCTTTTGCCATAATGAATACTTAGGTAATCTTTTAATCTTTTGTTTCACTGAGAAAGTTTCCCGAATCAGTGTCGAATCAATCCTACTTCCGGCTTAAGAGATCTGGTATTGATTCAAAAAAATAAGCCTTATGCTCTCAGCTCAAAGCTTTTCGCCTTTAGCTTCAGGCAATTATTTCTTAGGTGCCTTTTTCTTTCCGGCAACTGTTTTACGTTTTCCTTTGCGTGTACGGCTATTAGTACGTGTACGCTGTCCACGAAGTGGCAAACCTTTACGATGTCTTAACCCACGATAACAGGCGATATCCAGCAAACGCTTGATATTTGTCTGCACTTCACTGCGTAACGCACCTTCCGTTTTGAATTCACTACTAATGATATTCCTGATAGCAGTCTGCTCCTCATCATTCCA